>JBNJDX010000007.1:0-55655 GCA_051745285.1 Spirochaetota bacterium | reverse complement strand
CAGTGCTGGTTAAACTCATTAGGTCCTCCTAGTTTTGCGTAAGTCAAATGTAACTTTATGATGGGAAACTGCATCTGTCAACTAGAAAAAGCCCCCCAGAGACCTGGAGGGCGATGCAAATAACTTAAACAAAGGAGGGTATCAGCTGCTTTGCTGCGGAGCAAAGTGGTGAAACTCCATGGCGAAAGTCCCCCGGCCCTGGGTGAGACTACGGAGTTTTGTCGAATAACCGAACATGTTCAATAGCGGAATTAACGCCTGGATATGTTCAATGGTTGGCTTGCTCTCAAGACTCTCAATGATTCCGCCGGTGGAGGTCAGGTGGCTGATGACATCACCGACATTGGCTTTCGGTGCCATAACATCAACTTTCATGACCGGTTCAAGCAGAATAGGTTCTGCCTTGCTGCAGGCTGCATCAAAACATAACGAGGCAACTGCCTCAAAAGCCAGCCGGGAGGAGGTCATCTCATTATAGACCATCTGTTCAATATCCACCTCGACATCGGTAATCGGGTAGCCGTAGCGAATACCTGATTTGAAGGTCTCTTCGATACTCTTCCGGGCTACTTCAATAAATTCTTCAGGTAGTTCCTTCTTGGATATATTCGTAACAACACGATTTCCAGAACCAACGGGAAGTGGTTTTACCTTCAGTGTGATTTCAGCGTGGTGTTCCTTTCCTGATATGATCTTGTGAAACTCTTCTGTGTGGGTGAGTTCCTTAGTGATGGTTTCTCTATAGGTAACCTGCGGCTTCCCGATACGCGCATCTACTTTATAATCCTTCATGATGCGGGTAACCAGGACGTCAATGTGAAGCTCTCCCATCCCGGAGATGATCAGCTGTCCCGTATCCTTATTTTCCTTTGAAGTAAAGGTGGGATCTTCCATTGCCAGCATATCAAGAACCTTTCGAAGCTTATCCTGGTCAGAGACTGTCTTTGGTTCAATCGCCACTGATATAACCGGTTCAGGAAATATGGGGCTTTCTAGCAGTACCTGATGACCTTCTGAGCCAATAGTGTCACCGGTTTGCGAGTATTTAAATCCTACAGCTACAGCGATGTCACCGGCTTCAACTGAATCAATGGTCTCAGTTTTGTTTGAATGCATGCGAAATAAGCGGTTAATACGCTCTCGCTTTTTCTTCGTGATATTGAGTATTGCAGACCCTTTTTTAATTTTGCCTGAATAGACACGAAAAAAACAAAGAGGCCCAGATTCGCGGTCGTGTTGAATCTTGAAGACAAGACCAAGGGGCTGTCCGTCAGGATCGTTAGTGATGTGAACTTCTTTGCCGCTTTTTGCATAGAGTCCGGTAATGGGGGGAATATCATTGGGAGAGGGCAAGTAGTCAACGATTCCATCAAGGATAGCCTGTACCCCGATATTCTTGAGAGCCGCCCCGACAAAGACCGGTACAATTTCCCTTGCAAGCGTTGCTTCTCTCAGTGTATCGTGAATAAGCTGCTCTGGAATATCCTTTCCCTCAAAATAGAGTTCGGTCATTTCATCAGAAAAGACGGACAAGTGATCAATGAGTTTTTCTCTCCATTCATGCGCAGTTTCCAGCATCTCCTCAGGGATCTCCTCAATGATACGCTTGCTGCCGAATGAGGTAGGCTCGAAGGTTATCTTCTTCATATGGATGAGGTCGATAATGCCTGAGAAAGTGGATTCAGCCCCGTGGGGAATAAATAAGGCAACAGGGTTAGTCGCAAGCTTTTCTTTCATTTCACTGAGAACAGCATAAAAGTCAGCACCGAGTCGATCCATCTTATTCACAAACGCCAAACGCGGGATTTTATAATGATCGGCCTGACGCCAGACGGTCTCAGACTGTGGTTCAACCCCACCAACGGCACAAAAGACTGCTACAGCTCCATCGAGGACACGCAGTGCCCGCTCAACCTCAGCGGTAAAGTCTACATGACCAGGAGTGTCGATAATATTGATTTTTGCGTTGTTCCAGAAGCAGGTAGTGGCAGCCGACGTGATGGTAATACCACGGTCCTGTTCCTGCTCCATCCAGTCCATGGTTGCCTCACCGTTATCAACTTCACCAATTCGGTGACTCTCGCCAGAGTAAAAAAGGATGCGTTCTGTTGTAGTAGTCTTGCCGGCATCAATATGTGCCATGATGCCGATATTTCTTGTATTATATTCTGACATAGTAACCTCTGTGCTATGGATGTAGACCAAAAGGATACTAGCACAAACAGAAAAATCATAAAAGACTAAAAACATTATTGACAAAAAAAAAGGCATGTGATAGCTTCACGTTGGTATTTGGGCGATTAGCTCAGTTGGGAGAGCGCCTGCCTTACAAGCAGGATGTCGGCGGTTCGAGCCCGTCATCGCCCATATAAGCACCTTGAGAGCAGGAGATTTATCTTGCTCTTTTTTTATGTCCGCTTCCTGCTTTCAATCCGACAGCCGCACGTCCTAGGTACATATGACTAGTTACCTCAGAGTTGGAGCACAGGTACTTTTGACCATTGCTGCACGTGTAAGTCCGTGAGTAATCTTTAACTGTAGACTGATCTAGTATGCTGCATTCAGGAGGCCGGTTATCAACAATGTGAAGAATATTCAAATATTTGGTGATTCAATCATGAAAGGTGTGTTGCTTGATCCAGTCAAAGAGCGGTATTACACCATTCAAGAACACGGTAAGACCTGGCTTGAGAAGCAGTTTGGCTTTCAGATAACCAATACTTCGCTGTTTGGCTGCACCATTAGCAAGGGAGAGCAGCTATTCGAGCGGGCGAGATCAAAGGGGCACCTTGAGACCGATGTCGTCCTCCTTGAATTCGGGGGAAATGACTGCGATTTCAACTGGAGGGATGTAGCGGAGAATCCACGCGCTGCCCATCTGCCGAACACTCCGCTTGAGCTGTTTGAGGCGAAGTTTCGTAACTTGCTACGGCATCTCAAGAAAATGCATATCCGTCCACTCATGATGACAATCCCACCGATACATGCTGAACGATATCTGCAGTGGATTTCTCATTTTGGTCCTGATACAGAGCAAATACTCACATTTCTCGGTGGGAATGTCCAGGCAATCTCAACATTTCAGGAGATGTATTCTCAGGCAATCAGCTCTATTGCAGAGAAAACACATACCATGCTCGTAGATGTACGTTCAAAATTCTTGAGTGAACCTGATCTTTCATCGCTGCTGTGCAAAGATGGTATTCACCCCAATGAGCGGGGACATCAGCTTATGACCGAGGCCTTCAGTGATTTCGCAGCAATCCACCTCCCCGCAGAGCGGTTGTCTCGCTCCAGCTGATGATATCGTCGTCTCTACATAGCTAATCTGCCCAGGTTTTTCCCCTGTCAATTTTCTGGGTATGTAACAATCAAACATTTAGTGGTAAGATAGCTCATCGATATTCCTTAGATGAGGTTATGAAAGATGGAACACATTCAGCGAAATATTGATGCAATTCGTGAGCAAATTGAATTGTGTGCACAGAAAGCTGGTAAAAAATCGCAGGAAATAACGTTGATGGCCGTCGCCAAGACCTATCCGGTCGAATATGTAGAGTATGCAAAAGATGTATGCGGAGTCACCTGCTTCGGAGAGAATCGGGTTCAGGAAATCGAAGAGAAATATGCCGCCTATCACATACCCGATCAGTTGCATATGATTGGGCATTTGCAATCAAACAAAGTCAAGAAAGTACTCCCCTTTGTGAGCAGTATTGATTCGGTAGACAGTCTGAAACTTCTTGAGAAAATCCAAAAAACCGCTGAAGCTGAAGATCGGATTATTGATGTTCTGCTGGAAGTTAATACGAGCGGAGAGGATTCAAAATCAGGATTTATCCGTGAAGAAGATCTGTTTAAGACAGTGGAAACCGGACAGCAGCTCTCCCATATCCGTATGAAGGGGCTGATGACAATCGGACCTCTCTCAGGCGAAGAGGAAGACACACGAAAGGCTTTTAGATCGCTACGGGAACTCTACTATTCTGTCATCAAGCAGTATCCGGAAGTTGTGTTTGATACCTTATCTATGGGGATGACCGGGGACTACTGCATTGCTATAGAAGAAGGGTCGACTCTTATCAGAGTTGGAACAGGTATTTTCGGACAACGCAATTATGGCTAAACGAGTGTGTTTTGTACTGCTTTCCTGTTTGCTCGTGGTATCCTCACTACCCGCAGAAACACTGCAGCCGGATTCATATGAACCCTATGAGGCAGAAGAATTTGCGCCCTGGATGCATACAGCCAGAAGAATGGAAACGCTCTTTTTCGGTTCCCTGCCAATCACCTTTGCGGCAGCGAATCTCACAAGCGCGCTGTTGTCCGCGCAATTACCCGACCAGCGTAGCAAGGTCACCGTCCAAATAGGTATTACAGCCGGCCTCTCCGCGGCTATAGTAATTATCGATTATATTCTTGGGAAAGTGCAAGATGGGAAGTGATGTGACACAAAACTCACAGCGGTACACGATCGAAGTTGAACCTGAACAACTGCACGATAACCCGCGCATTGATCAGTATGTGACTGACAGAATTGGAGCATTTACCCGCAGCCAGATAGCAAGTGACCAGACCCAAATATCAGTGAACGGCGTTCCGGCAAAAAAAAGCAGGAAAGTACGGCCAGGAGATGTCATAGAGGTTGTCATCACACACGAAGAGCTTCAACTGGAGCCTGAGCCGATTGACTTGGATATCCTGTATGAAAATGCTCGGGTCGTCGTTGTTAACAAGCCGCAGGGGATGGTTGTGCACCCCGCCGCAGGGAACTGGCATGGAACGCTAGTACAGGCGCTCATGTATCATTGCGACATTACTTCTTCCCGTCAAACCATTCGTCCCGGGATTGTTCACCGTCTTGACAAGGATACTTCAGGAACGATCATTGTCGCAAAGGATGTGCATGCACATGAGCTACTCGCCAAACAATTTTCCAACCGCAAGGTAAAAAAGACATATATTGCTATAACAAAAGGAAATATATTCCCTTCTAAGGGAACAATTACCGGACGGATTGTTCGTGATTCGCATCACCGGAAAACCTTTACAGTAACCCAAGCAGAGGATTTGGGTAAAGCGGCACAGACTCACTACCGTGTACTGCGGCACTATCAAGGCTATGACCTGGTTCAGTTCATGCCAAAGACCGGAAGAACACATCAAATCCGTGTTCATGCCCGCTCAATCGGGCATCCTGTGCTAGGTGATCCGGTCTACTCCCGTCCGGATTCTGCCTTCCGGCAGGCAAGTTTAATGCTGCACGCCTTTGAACTTGGTATTTTGATACCAGGGGAGCTTCCAGAACAGGAAAAACTGACCCCGAAAAGCTTCCGTTCCCCACTGCCGGAACGCTTTAAGCACATACTCCGTGCATGTACTATTTTTGATGGCGTTTATAATCAATGAGGTCTTCGTTAAACAGTTCTTCGATGCGAATTGTTGATGGGGAACCGTGTCCCGGAAATACCAGGGTGTTTGCATTAAGGCTGAGCAATTTCTCCTCAATGGTGCGCATCAGCAACGAACGGTGAAGTTTGGATTCGCAGGTTCCTACCTTCCCTGACAAGATGACGTCTCCGGTAAACACGGCATTATCAATGTGAAAGACAACCGAATCTGAAGAGTGCCCCGGAACATGCAGGCACCTGACGTTGAATCCCGACAAGTTGAGTTCGTCTCCATCAGCTATCGGGTTGATGGTAAAGTTTTCATACCCATACGGAGAGTAGGCATAGATTGCCGCATCATAAATCTTCAAAAGCGTTCCAATTCCCTTTACATGGGCTCCATGCCGGTGAGTTATCAAAATGTGTCGAACGTAGTATCCGCGGCTCTCAATCAGCTCAAGAAGACCGAGATCCATGTGACCGGGATCAATGAGCAACGCATCACCATGTTCGTTACCCACAAGATATGTGTTAGAAAAACCGATAACGGAAAAGTGAAAAAATATTCTCATTGATGGTGCTTCTCCCGTACAAAGATAGCTTCCTCAACATTTGAGTACTTGAAACTGACCTCATATCGAGTACTGTTGTGAAAGTCTACCTTTTTGAGATTGCAGTCGCGTAGAGAGACTTGATCCAGCGTAGCATTGATAAAGTTTGAGTAGTACAGATCAGAGTCGTCAAAGGTGGTTTTTCGCAGGTCCGCACCCATAAAATTGGAATGCAGCAGGTCTGATCCCGTGAAGTCACAATCAATGAAGGTCGATCCGGAAAAGACAGAATACTTGCACATGATATCGGTAAACGTGCACCCTATAAACAACGAACTCTCCAGAAAACAGAGCTGAAAGAACGTCTGGGAAAAATCTACATGTTCAAAAACAGAGCGAGAAAGGCTGCACGCATAGAATTTTTTTTGTGCAAGTGAGCGATTTGTAATCGTTAATCCGCCCAAGGACCTGGATTCAAAGACCGAACCAGCCGAAAGCTCATCGATCAATTGCTTTGCCATCTGTTCCGGGTCCGAGCAGTGAAACAGACAGTTCTGCTCGGTATCAAGGCTAAACCGGTTGCAGCCAGGTTTTTGACAGGGATTAAAGGTAAACATAAATGAAGACTACCAGAATACGTAAGGTTGTCAATCCCTGGTTAACCGTATAGATTAACGGTATGCAAGAACTCACGGGAACAGTCGTTCAGGGAATTAATAATATTTTTCTTGTGGAGATAGATCACGACACGGTGCTTCAGTGCCGAATTAAAGGAAAAGTCCTGGCAGATTCACAGATGGAGTACAATCCCCTGGCACCTGGAGATCGCGTAGCTGTGGCAGCTCACACGAGTACTGAGGGAAACATTATTGAACGGCTGGAGCGAAAAAGCGTGTTTACCCGCTGGAACATGAAACGGAACTCTTCCCAGAACCTGGCGGCAAATATTGATCTGGTCCTCTGTATGTGTTCTGCGGCTCAACCGACGTTCAGACCCAGGTTCATTGATCGCGTCAGTGTGTGTGCCGGAAGACAGCTGCCGGTGACTGTTATCGTGAACAAAGCAGATCTCGGAATCTCAGTACAAACTCAATCATACATTGATTACCTTCTGAGCCTCGGGTTTTCTGCCTTTTTTATCGATGCGCATACGCCGGAGACCTTCGCATTTCAGCAGCTTCGAGACCATCTTGAGAACAAAGTCTCAGTTATAGTTGGCCTATCCGGAGTCGGCAAGTCAACCCTGGTCAATCAGTTGCTTGAAGGGGGAGAGCAGAAAGTAGCAGCGATATCAGACAGATACGATCGCGGTAAACACACTACTAATTATGCAAAATTACTCCATGGCGGGAGTTTTGATGTGATTGATACCCCGGGGGTCCGTGAGATTGAAATCCCCCTACAGGATCCGCTCTTGATAGGAGAGGCGTTTCCTGAAATACTTGAGAAAAGTAGCAACTGTCGTTTTTCCGGATGCCTGCATCTCGAAGAGCCCGGTTGTGCCGTGCGCGAGGCCTTACAGAGCGATCCAATCGGCCGAGAACGGTATGAAAGTTACGTGAAACTGGTATATTCCATGATTGAACGCAGAAAAGCATTTCACTACGGGGTATAAGCATGTCCACCTGTCATATTGACAATCACACTCTCGAGGAACTTCAATTTGCCACCATTCTCCAGGAGCTCCAATCCTTCTGTTTCTCCCCTGAGGGCAGAGCATCATTTGCTCGTGTCACATTTGTTGACAATGAGCAGGACCTTGAACACGCTCGAGACCTGATAGCTGAATTACTGTATGTATTCAGTGTACGCTCACATACCGCTGTGCAGCAGGTTCAAGACATACATGATTCTCTGCAGAGCGCCCGAAAGGAGGGCTCCAGACTTGATGGCGAGCAGTTATGGGATATCTACCTCTATATCTCAACAGCCTCGCAGCTGCCAGCAATGTTTCTCCTTGAAGATGATGAACAGCCTAAGCTCGAGTCGCTTCTCGGCGGATTGCCTGATCTGCATCACCTGAGTGGCAAGTTAGCTGAATATCTGAGTGAGCCAGGGGTTATTCGCGAGGAACATCCCCGGGTAAAACGACTCATAGATGCGGTACGCCGCGAGAAGGCAGAACGCTCCCGCCTTATTGCTCGCTATACTCACGGTGATGCAGATGCTCTCCAGTCCCAGCAGGCTGCTGTGAGAGATGGGCGTCTAGTCCTGCCGGTGAAAGCCAAAGATAAACAACATATCCCGGGAGTCCTCCACACCAGCTCACACTCTGGCAATACCTTGTTTATTGAGCCATACGACCTGGTGGAAAAAAATAATGCTGTCGCTACAGCCGAGCAAGAGGTAACAAGGGAGATAGATGCCATTTTTCGCGAGTTGACCAGTGAGGTGGCAGTCTTTCTGGAGGATATCAATACCTTGAGCGCGAAAGCCGGTGAGTTTGATACCTATTATGCAAAAGCCCGGTATGCTGTGACCCACAGCTGCACCCGAGCCGATACCGCAGACAAGGGGATTGTACTGCGACAGGCCAGGCATCCGCTGCTTCGGGACAAAGCTGTTCCCCTGGATATAGCAATTGATGAGCACATCCGCGTTATTGTCATGTCGGGGCCAAATGCGGGAGGTAAGACAGTTACCCTGAAAACGGTAGCCTTCCTTGTTCTGATGAATCAGCTCGGTATGTATATTCCGGCGGCTGAAGGCTCCCAATTACCGGTTTTTTCTTCTGTATGGTCAGATATCGGGGATGAACAGTCCATCGAACTAGAGTTGTCCACCTTTTCCGGTCACCTCAACCGTATCAGCACTATCCTCAACACGATTGACGATAAAGCTCTCGTACTGCTAGATGAGCTGGGAACCGGGACCGATCCTATTGAGGGAGCTGCGCTCGCACAAGCTATTCTTGAGTATTGCAGAACACGAGCAGCGGTAACACTGGTAACAAGCCACCATGCCGTCTTAAAGCAATATGCCTACACCCGGGATGATGTATCGAATGCTGCGATGGACTTTGACGAGCGCGCTCATTCTCCAACGTTCAGGGTGATATTCGGCGAGGCAGGCGAGAGCAGGGCGCTTGAAACGGCCATGCGGCTAGACATGCCTGAAGAAATAATTTCACAGGCAAAAGAGCTCCTTGGAGATGAGATGCTTGACATGTCGCATCTTATGAAGCAGCTGCAAACGCGTGAGCAGCAGCTGAGAGAAGCAGAGGAGCGGCAGGCCCAAAAGGAGCGGGAGCTTACAGAACGCATTCGCCAGCTAGATCTGCAGCAATTACAGCTGAGACAGCAGAGCAATCAGCAAAAACGTGGAGATCTCACCCATCTCCAGAAATTCATTACAGAGGCGAGAAGTCAACTAGAGCAAACAATACGGACACTGCGAGAGCATGGTGAACTTACAAAAAAACAGATTAAAGACGCCCATGCTCTCATTGATCAGTTTGAGAACAAGGAACAGGAAGTTAGCCACACTATTCAAGATGAAGAGAAGAGACTTTCGAAGACCAGAGCAACCGATAAGCCGGTCTCATATACAACCGGAGAGCAGGTACGGGTGGGTTCCACGAAGCAGGATGGGTACATTGTTCGCCAGGAAAAGCAGGATCGTTTCGTAGTCAGGTTGAATACAGGTATGAAACTGACAGTCAGTGCAGATCAACTTGAGCCAGCGAAGGGCAAAAGCCAAAAAAGCGACCAGGTTCATGTCTTCGTCGACAGTCAGCAGACAAGCCCTTCCTCGACTATAGATGTCCGTGGCATGAGCCTCAGTGAGGCGATCGGTGCAGTCGAGCGGCAGATAGATGCGGCTGTGCTAGCCGGGTTAGATCAGTTCGCTATTATTCACGGAAAGGGTGAGGGAGTACTGCAGACGGGCATACATAGCATGTTATCTGATAAAAAGGAAATACAGCATGTATCCTTTGCCCGCCCGGAAGACGGCGGCTATGGCAAAACTATTGTTCAGCTGTCCTAGGCTTCAGAGTCGAAAACTCACGTTCGCTGCGTTGCATAAAATTGCCATTAATACTATAGTGGCAGGAAACCAATAATCGAGGGCGACTATGGAAGTACAGGTGAAAGAACTTTTAGAATCCATACAGAAAGATGGAGTTGAGGCTGCTGAAAAACAAGCTAAACAACTGCTTGATGAGGCTAGAGAACAGGCTGATGCAATTATCTCTGAGGCTAATCAAGAGGCCGAAGATATTGTGAAACAAGCGAAAAAAGAGGCCTCACGTATAGATCAGAGCACTCGCTCTGCACTGGTTCAGGCCTCTCGTGATACCTTATTGGCCCTTGAACAGAAAATAATAGCTGTATGCGAAGCAGCATTGGTAAAAGAGACTAACACATCTATTGACTCCGAGTTACTCGCTAAGCTAGCCGAAGAGGCCGTGAAAAGCGAGGCAGTCTCCGCTGGTGAAGTTCAGCTTGAGTTCTCAACGCAGGATGCAAAAAAGGTCCATGAGATCCTGAAAAAAAGCCTTGAGCCCCAGCTGAAGGAGGGACTCGATCTCTCTACAAATTCAGCATTAACCGGTGGTTTCATTATCCGTCAGAAAGATGGTGAGGGATATTATGATTTTTCGATTGAGCGCATTGCCCAGTTGATTTCAGTCCATGTCAATAAGTATCTCTCGCAGCTGATACGAGAAGCCTCCAGCAAGGGAGAATAGCTTGGCCAGGTATTATTATCTCGCAGCATCGTTGCCCTCCTTGCGGCAGGATAAGGATCCGCCGTTTACTCGTCGTGAATTTCTTGAGCTGTGCAGACGCCATCTGACCAAGGGCGATTTTGCCATACTTGAGCAAGTAGATGGAAATCATGCCCAGGCTGGATATACTCCCTCACACAAGATGCTACGACAATGGAACAACTTTGACACTGCTTTCAGCCGTGAACTGGCTCAAGCGAGGGCAGAGCGGATGCAGCGCAGTGACCGGGACAGTTATCATTATTCAGGCTATTGTCCAACCTATGCCCGAGAGGCAATCAAACGGGCTGTATCTGCTGACTCACCTTTAGAGGCTGAAAAGATGTTGCAACAGGCAAAGTCTACCTACCTCAATGAGTTGGCACTGAACCATCAATTTGATCTGACCGGTATTATCGCGTATTATATAAAGCTCAAAATGACCATACGAAGGTCCTTGTTTGAGTTTGAACGGGGTGAGGAAGAATTTAAGCGGCTATTATCGAATATAAAAACTAGCATTACGAGTATGTAGCACAGTGGAGTTGTGAAATGGCAGTAACTAAAGGACATGTAGTTGGAATAAATGGGAACATGGTTTCCGTACAGGTAGACGGAGATGTTTCTCTCAATGAGGTGGGGTATGTCAAGCTCGGCTCCACAAAAATAAAATCTGAGGTCATCCGAATTCGCGGATCGATTGTTTCGATGCAGGTCTATGAAATGACCGGCGGAGTTGGGGTCGGTGATGAGGTTGAGTTCACCGGTGAGCTGCTCAGCGTTGAGCTTGGTCCCGGCTTGCTAGGACAAATCTATGACGGGCTGCAGAATCCGTTACCGGAACTGGCGCAGAAGTGCGGGTTCTTTCTGCAGCGCGGTGTTTATATCAAACCGCTCCCAAAGAAAAGCTGGGAGTTTTCTCCCGCTGTATCAGTTGGTGATATAGTACACCCCGCCGAGATGGTGGGGACAGTGCCTGAGGGCATTTTCGACCACCGCATTATGGTTCCTTTCTCATTGCCGCCCGGGGATTATACGGTAAAACGAATCGTTGATAAGGGCACCTATGCAAATGATGAGGAAATTGCCGTTATCACTGACAGTGCAGGCAACGACCACAGTCTTACCATGATTTTTACCTGGCCTGTAAAAAAGGCCGTAACCCATTATCAAGAACGTTTGCAGCCGGTTGACCCCATGGTAACGAAGGTTCGCCTCATAGATACGTTTCTACCGGTTGCAAAGGGAGGAACCTACTGTATTCCCGGTCCTTTTGGTGCCGGAAAAACCGTACTCCAGCATATCACCAGCCGACACGCCGAGGTTGATGTAGTGATAATTGCCGCCTGTGGTGAACGGGCAGGTGAGGTTGTTGAAACTCTCAAGGAGTTTCCCGAACTCACCGATCCGCGGACTGGGAAGACGCTCATGGAGCGTACAATCATTATCTGTAATACAAGCTCGATGCCGGTCGCTGCTCGTGAGGCTTCTGTGTATACAGCAGTCAGTTTGGCCGAGTACTACCGGCAGATGGGACTGCACGTTCTTCTGCTGGCTGATTCGACCTCCCGCTGGGCACAAGCGATGCGCGAGATGTCCGGACGCCTGGAAGAGATCCCGGGGGAAGAGGCGTTTCCTGCCTACTTGGAATCAGTGATAGCTAATTTTTATGAACGGGCCGGTCTTGTGCGCCTGTATGATGGGAATACCGGCTCAGTTACCATCGGTGGTACAGTTAGTCCTGCCGGAGGTAACTTTGAGGAGCCTGTTACACAGGCCACACTCAAAGTTGTCGGAGCGTTTCACGGTCTGTCGAGAGAACGTTCGGATGCAAGAAAATACCCCGCTATTGATCCACTGGGAAGCTGGTCTAAATATTCGGGTGTTATTGACAGGGAACGTACCGACTATGTCAATGAGATCATTCATCGCGGGGAAGAGGTCAATCAGATGATGAAGGTTGTCGGGGAAGAGGGAACGAGTATTGCTGACTACATTATCTATTTAAAGTCTGAACTGGTAGACAGTGCCTACCTGCAGCAAAATTCCTTTGATCCGGTCGATGGGGCTGTAGGTGTTGAGCGGCAGCGTTATACCTTTGATAAGCTGTTTCGAATAGTTGCCTCTGATTTTGATCTTGACAATAAAGAGACTGCCCGCCAGTTCTTCAATCAGGTGAGGCAGAAAATGCTTGACTGGAACGGTGTTCAATGGGATACAAAACAGTTTACTTCTCAGGAAGAGCAGCTTGACGAACAACTCCAGGAAAGCTTTGTTTCTTACGAAAAACGGGCAGAAAAAATTCTAAACAGGGACGGAGAAGAGCATCATGCATAAGGTGTATACACGAATAGATTCAATTGCCGGTAACGTAATCACTGTTACCGCTGAGGGAGCGCGAAACGAAGATCTTGCGGTTGTCAGCTCCAGAGATGGACAGTCTCTTGCAAGTGTTATCAAACTTGATGAAAATCATGTTTCCTTACAGGTGTTCGCCGGCGGTCGAGGAATTTCAACAGGTGACAAGGTTCGGTTCCTCGGCCACCCGATGCAGGTCTCCTTTTCCGAAAATCTGCTCGGGAGAGTCTTTAACGGGAGTGGCGTTCCGCGTGACAATGGTCCGGAACTGACCGACAATATGATCCCCATCGGGACTCCTTCAGTCAATCCGGCTAAGCGAATACTTGCAAACAAGATGATCAGAACCGGGATTCCGATGATCGATGTGTTCAATACGCTTGTCGAGTCCCAGAAATTGCCGATTTTTTCCGTTTCGGGTGAACCGTACAACCAACTGCTCGCTCGAATTGCTATGCAGGCTGAGGTTGATTTAATCATTCTTGGCGGAATGGGACTCAAACACGATGATTACCTCTCCTTCAAGGAGGCATTGGAGTCCGGAGGTGCCATGAGCAGGACCATTTTCTTTGTTCATACGGCATCTGATCCTACAGTAGAGTGCATGCTTGTTCCTGATATGACCTTAGCAGTTGCTGAGCAGTTTGCTTTGCAGGGTAAGCGAGTGCTTGTACTGCTGACAGACATGACCAATTTTGCTGATTCACTAAAAGAAATTGCTATCACTATGGATCAAGTACCGTCAAACCGCGGGTATCCCGGTGACCTGTACAGCTCTTTAGCCTCTCGGTATGAGAAAGCAGTTGATTTTGAGGGAGCTGGTTCACTGACCATTTTAGCGGTTACCACCATGCCCGGTGACGATGTAACCCATCCGGTACCTGATAATACAGGTTATATTACAGAAGGACAGTACTACCTGAAAAACGGCCGCATCGAGCCTTTTGGCTCTCTCTCTCGTTTGAAACAGCAGGTGAACAGCGATACTCGCGATGACCATCGTGCCCTGATGGACGGGATGATTAAACTCTATGCAGCGTATAAAGAGTCGCTGGAGAAAAAATCGATGGGATTTATGATGACCAAATGGGACAGCAAGCTTCTGGAGTACGGTGAACTGTTCGAACGTGAGATGATGGACTTATCGGTCAATATTCCGTTGGAAGAGGCCCTGGACAAAGGTTGGGAGATCCTTGCCGAATGTTTTACACCTGATGAAACAGGGTTGAGAACAGAGCTTGTAAATAAACACTGGCCGCGAAAAGTTCAAAAAGAAACGAACGAAGAGTAGGAATACCATATGGCTTCTGTAAAACTGACAAAAACCGAACTGAAGAAACAGAAAGACCAGTTAAAACGGTTCCAACGATACCTGCCGACACTGCAGCTGAAAAAACAGCAGCTGCAGCTGGTAATCAGAAGAGTCGAACAGGAAATTGCTGAATACACCTCACAGCAGCAGAAAGTATACAGCTCTCTGCTGCATTGGATTCACGTATTCGGTGAAAACAGTGCATTCCCCTCGAAAAAGAAACTTGATAAGCTTGTCCTGGTTGATCGGGTCATGAGAAGACAGGGCAATATCGCGGGAGTTCCAATTCCGGTTTTTGAAGATCTGACCTTCAAAGAAGTCGAATATTCTTTGGATGAGTATCCGCTCTGGATAGATCGAGGTATTGAGGCTTTACGTTCTATTGCTCGGTTTGATGCAATCATCACTGTACTGGAAAAACAGAAAAAGCTTCTCAGTCACGAACTGCGGATAACATCGCAACGAGTTAACCTGTTTGAAAAAATCAAGATTCCCGAAGCCCGGGATAATATTCGCCGTATCAGTATTGCCCTTGGGGATCAGCAAACTGCTGCTGTTGTTCGCGGTAAAATAGCGAAAAACAAACTGATGAAGGTGTCCTGATATGATTGAAACGATGAAGTCAATGTCCATTTTTGTCAAAGAATCGGACCGAGGCAACTCACTCAGAGAATTGAGAAAGCTGGGTTTGATGCATTTAAAACTTGAATCCGTCTCCTCTGAACGTGCTGAAGAACTGCAGCAGCAGTACGATGATATTTCCCGGGTGATCCATCGTATTGAGGAAACCTATGGTGAGTCGGTGAAAAACTCCCGGCATATCATTGAAGAGCAGATTCGCGTTGACGAAGTTCTGCATAAGTTGAGTAAGCTGACCGAGAAAATATATCAAGAGCAGGAGCTCAAAGCATACATTGCTGAGTGCACGCGGGAAATCGAACGGCTCAGCCCCTGGGGCGACTTCTCTCCGGCAAAGGTGCACCGGTTGAGAAGAGACGGGATACACGTATATCTATATGAGGTAGGTCCCTCTTTGCTCAAAAAAGATGCGTTACATGATTACACCTATGTGATTATCAATCGCGAGAAAAAGGTCGCCCGCATAGCTGTTTTTGGGCATAAACTTGCAGATATTCCCGAAACCAGCTTATTTGAGCTGCCTGAAAAAGGGTTGCTGGAACTCACAGAGGAGATAAAAGAAAGCCGGAATCAGCTGCAGCATATTCATGAGTATTTTAAGGATGAGTCCCGCTTTATTCTCTCCTACAAAGATGTGCAGAAGATGATTCTGGAGCAGCTGCGGTTTGAATTAGTGCATGAAGGGATGGAAGGTAACGGGAACATAGCCTGGATAACCGGTTTTGTTCCGGCTGATTCTCTTGATGCGATCACCTCACATGCAAAGAATCAGCAGTGGGGATACCTCATTGATGAAGTCTCCCCTGATGACACAACTGTACCCACAAAACTCAAACATAATGCCTTTGTGCGCCTGATACAGCCCGTGTTCGATCTGCTCGGTACTGTACCGGGGTATCGCGAATATGATGTAAGTCTCTTCTTTCTGCTTTTCTTCTCAGTCTTTTTCGCTATGATTATTGGTGATGCCGGCTACGGGCTTATTTTTCTTGCCGCCTCAGTGATTATCCATATTACAATACGAAAGCCCACTAGTGCCGTTCGTCTCATGTATCTGTTAAGCGGAACAACAATCGCGTGGGGAGCTGCCTCCGGCAACTGGTTCGGTTCGGAAGCTGTACTACAGAGCCTCCCATTTCTGCAGCAGCTGACTTTACCCCAGATAGCATCGTTTCCGGAGTTATTTGATGTGACGAGCAAGGAGACCCAGAATACTGTTATGTATATCTGTTTTGTACTTGCAATCCTTCAGCTTGGTCTGGCGTGTCTGATAAATTTCTTTCGGGCAATGCCGAGTCTGAAAGCCTTTTCCAATCTGGGATGGCTTGCGCTGCTTGTTGGACTCTACCAGGTTGTATTAAATCTGGTTATCGGACTCGAACTTGCCTCCTGGACGGTACCCGTGGTTGCTGCAGGCTTTATTGTGTTTGTCCTGTTTCATGAGCAGAGACCCGGATCGTCGTTTTTCAAGGGTTTGCTGCGTGGTATAGGGGGATTGTTTAACACTTTCCTTGATTCAATCAGCGCGTTTTCAAACATTATCTCGTATATCCGGTTGTTTGCCGTTGGAATGGCCTCCCTGGCAATTGCATCGAGTTTCAACAACATGGCCCAACCGATGCTGGGCGGTTGGACAATACCCGCGGCAATCTTTATTCTGCTGATTGGACACGGTTTGAATTTAGCTATGGGGCTGCTTTCAGTAGTCGTACACGGCGTACGTCTGAACATGCTTGAGTTTTCCGGTCAACTGGGAATGGAATGGACCGGTATTAAATATGAGCCTTTTAAAGAACATCTTGATTCATCGTTGCAGGATGAATTACAGACTACACAAGGTGAGGAGTAGTATATGAGTATTGAATTATTAGGTCCTGCTGCGGCGTTGTGTCTAGCTGCTGTCGGGTCCGCTCTGGGAACTGGGTTTGCCGCTCAGGCGGCTGTCGGCGGTTGGAAAAAGTGCTTTGCTGAGAACAAGCCTGCTCCATTTATGTTGCTGGCCTTTGCAGGCGCTCCGCTTACGCAGACGATTTACGGATATCTGTTAATGAACTTTATCTCTGCGGCTGCTGCGCGTGGTGATGTTGATCCTATGACCCTGCTTGGTGCCGGTGTGTTCGGTGGACTGGCAATTGGTGCCTCTTCGATGATGCAGGGGAAGGCTGCAGCTGGAGCTGCTGACGCGCTAGCTGAGACCGGGAAAGGAACTGCCAACTATTTCATGGTTATCGGTATTGTAGAGACCGTTGCATTGTTTGTCATGGTTTTCTTGATGCTTACCCTGTAATAGGAATCATATCAGATAAGGGTTGAACCACATGAAGGATTCAACCTTTTTTTTATCTATGGTATATTCGGATGGTGATGGAACGACGCAAAACGAATGAAGTGCGCATCGGTGATCTGCTCATAGGAGCGGATCATCCGATTGCCGTGCAGACTATGTGGGATGCCCCGGTTGTTGACGCTGATGCAGTGCTTGATGAGATTTTCACTCTTTCGACTGCCGGCTGTGATATAATCAGGTTCTCCATTCCAGATATGGATTCACTCAATACACTTTCACAGGTGTTTCAAAAAAGCGTTATTCCAACTGTCGCGGATATTCATTTCGATTATACCTTGGCAATCGCCGCCATGGAGGCTGGCGCTAGTAAGATACGCATCAATCCGGGCAACATCGGAGCACGCTGGAAAGTTGAGAACGTGATAGACGCAGCTAAACATCACGGCTGTGCAATACGAATAGGTGTAAACGGGGGGTCACTCCCGAGTTCACAACGAAAAAACCATGATCATGTCAGCAGTATGCTGGAGGTGATACATGGGTACCTTGAACTCTTTGAGAAGAAACAGTTCCGAGAGCTGGTTGTCTCTTTGAAGGATTCGAGGCCGCATATCTGCTATGAGGTAAACAAACAATTCTCTCAAACAAGCTCTATTCCGCTTCATCTGGGCCTAACAGAGGCCGGACCCATTATTCCGGCCCTGGTAAAGAGTTCTCTGGTACTCGGAGATCTCCTTCGAGAGGGTATTGGAGATACACTCCGCATGTCTATAACCGGTAGCGTTCGTGATGAAGTGGCCGCAGCACATGAACTGCTGCGTGCGTGCGGGCGTTCAAATCGTGGAGTACAGTTGATATCGTGTCCCCGCTGTGGCCGTGCCTATTTCGACACATACGCTTTTACGAAACTCATCCAGGACAGATTGCAGCAGATTCCCGAATCAATCACTGTTGCAGTAATGGGGTGTGCCGTAAATGGACCAGGAGAGGCAAGAGAGGCCGATCTGGGTATCACAGGCGCTGGCAATGAAATACTGCTGTTTAAACGCGGTAAAGTATTCCGTCGAGTACATCCTGAAGAAGCTGAACAGGTTTTTCTCGATGAATTAGAGGCTGTGATTCATGAAATACATCACGATTAAGGGAGCCCGCGAGCATAACCTTAAGAATATCGATCTGCAGTTAGCACGCGACTCTCTGATTGTCATCTCCGGGATAAGCGGTTCAGGCAAGTCATCCCTGGCCTTTGATACCATTTTTGCCGAGGGCCAGCGACGGTATGTGGAGTCGCTCTCTGCGTATGCACGTCAGTTTCTCGGAAGACTTGATAAACCTGATGTTGATTATATCGAAGGGCTCTCGCCAAGTATTGCCATTGAGCAGAAGACTACACATAAGAATCCACGGTCAACTGTGGGAACGGTAACTGAGATTTACGACTATTACCGACTGTTGTGGGCACGGATAGGAAAGCCCCACTGTCCCGTGTGCGGGAAACCAATCCAGGAACAGTCAATTGATCAAATAATTGAGAACATTCACCAGTATCCAGAGGGTAGCCGCCTGATGGTCCTCGCCCCGGTAATCCGCGGGAAAAAAGGCGAGCACGAGAAGATTCTAGAGGACGCCAGGAAAGCGGGTTTTGCGCGTGCCAGAATTGATGGCTCAAACAGGCTGCTTTCCGAGAAAATAGTCCTTGAGAAACAGAAGAAGCATTCGATTGACATCGTGGTAGACCGTCTTATCCTGCGTGAGGACACCCATAGACGTCTCGTGAATTCAGTTGAGTCCGCCCTTGAACTTTCTGAGGGGATTGTCACTGTTCTTCGTGTTGACGGTGAGCACACTACCAGCGAAACCTTCTCGGAGAAGAGTTCCTGCATTGAGTGCGGAATCAGTATACCCGAACTTGAGCCCCGGCTGTTTTCTTTTAATAACCCCTTCGGTGCCTGCCCGACGTGTAACGGAATTGGATCAATAACCTCGTTTGACCCCCAGCTGGTTATACCGGACCGCAGCAAAACGTTTAATGAGGGTGCAATACGGACCATGAACCCGGAGACTACCTGGAACCGCAGTATTTTTGAATCCTTCGCACAACACCACGGATTCACTCCAGATACTCCGCTAGAAGAGCTTTCTGAAGAAGTCTTTGAGAAGCTTCTGAATGGAAGTCCCGAACCTATCCGTGTTCGGTATGAGAATGAAAAGAATCGCAGTTTCTATGAATACGAAAAACCCTTTACCGGAATACTACCTGATCTGCAGAGGCGTTATTACGAAACAGGCTCCCATGGCATCCGAAAATGGCTTGAAGAGTTTATGACAGGAGATAGCTGTCGTACCTGTAATGGCCTCAGGCTGCGCAAAGAGGCTTTAGCTGTCTTGGTTGAGGGCAAGAATATTGCCGAGATCACCTCCTACTCAGTGACCCGCGCGCTGGATTTTTTCTCCAGTCTTGAACTCAGTGAAACGGATCAAACGATCAGTAAACAGATACTCAAGGAGATACACGAGCGATTGCAGTTTCTCAAACAGGTTGGGCTGGATTATCTCACCTTGGATCGCTCATCAGCAACGCTTTCAGGGGGCGAGGCCCAACGTATCAGGCTTGCAACCCAGATTGGTTCTTCCCTGTCCGGGGTTCTGTACGTACTCGATGAACCCTCCATCGGCCTCCATCAGCGGGATAACAAACGCCTTATTGATACGCTGAAGCGGCTTCGTGACCTTGGTAATACACTTATTGTGGTCGAACATGATGAGATGACCCTGCGGCAGGCCGATTTTATCGTTGATCTTGGCCCCGGTGCTGGAGAACACGGAGGAAAGATCATTGCTCAAGGTACCCCACAGCAGATCTGTGACAACCATGAGAGCATCACCGGTAGATTCCTCAGTGGTCAAATTACCATACCAGTTCCGGCCACCCGAAGAGAGGGCAACGGGAAATATATTAGTCTTGTAGGGGCAAATCGGAATAACTTGCAACGTATTACCGCAACTTTTCCGTTGGGGAAGCTGATACTCATCACCGGCGTATCTGGTTCCGGAAAGTCCACGCTGCTAAACGAAATCCTGTATCCGGCCCTATCGGCATCACTGCAACGCAAGCCGGTTCGGAACACCTATTTTGAGCGTATCGAAGGTTTAGAACACATAGATAAGGTGATCAACATCGATCAAAATCCCATTGGACGGACACCTCGCTCGAATCCAGCCACGTATGTGGGGCTTTTCACCCCGATACGGGAGTTGTTTGCCTCACTGCCTGAATCAAAGGCACGTGGATACAAATCGGGACGTTTTTCTTTCAATGTGAAAGGAGGACGCTGCGAACATTGCCAGGGTGATGGCACCCTGAAAATTGAGATGCAGTTTCTACCAGATGTCTATGTCACCTGCGATGTATGTGGGGGAAAGCGCTTTAATAAAGAGACCCTTGAGGTGCGGTACAAAGGAAAAAATATTCATGATGTCCTCGATATGTCGGTTGAAGAGGCAAGCACGTTCTTTGCCTCAATACCGAAAATAAAGAGGAAGCTGGATACCCTGTGCTCGGTGGGGCTAGAGTATATTAAACTGGGGCAGTCCGCCCTCACGCTCTCCGGCGGTGAGGCCCAGCGTGTAAAACTGAGTCTTGAGCTGTCCAAACGGAGCACCGGTAAGACCTTCTATATCCTGGATGAGCCCACAACAGGTCTCCATTTTGCCGATATTAAGCGGCTCATGGAAGTGCTCCAACGGTTAGTTAAGACCGGTAATACCGTGGTGCTCATCGAACATAATCTTGATGTTATCAAAGTCGCTGACCACATTATTGATCTTGGTCCTGAAGGGGGAGAGAAGGGTGGTTTGATTGTGGCCGAGGGAACACCTGAAGAGGTATCCCTCACTCGCGAATCACATACTGGAAGGTTTCTCGCAGAGGTACTTTCAAGTGCACATTAAGCAGGCAGTGTATTGTACAGCGGCTGTCCTGCTCCTGCTGGCAGTCGCAGATGTCTCCGCAGCAGATCTCGATGCGTTAAAAAGTGAGAGTTATGCAGCGGAAATAGAACTGTCAAGCAAGCAGGAACTCCAGCAGTGGGCAAGTCGGTTGGGTATTGATGCACAAGATCTCACCGAAGACCAACTTAGAAGTGCGTTGTATGACCACTACGACCTTGAACGATCTGAGAGCGAACGAATCCTCACCGACAGCGATGAAGAAGTACTCGTAGAACTCGAGTCAGCTCACCGTACCGAATTTTCCGATAGACTGGTCTTTCATGGTTCAGTAACCCTGGAAATTAAGCAAAGCTATTCCATATCTGCTGATATGGTCATCATTCTTCCCGAACAGCAGCGCATAGCCGCTGTCGGTAATGTCGAGGCAGTCCTGTTTGGGGAGCAGGAAGAAACCTATCATGCTGATAGTTTTATCCTCAGCTATGATGGTAACAGCGGGGTTTTTATAGGCGCGAGGTTGCAAAGTACTCTTGAGAACAGTTCCGGAGAGTCCACTGATTACTATCTTACCGGCGCAACAATGATCACTGACTCGGACACCGCACTGCTGACAGATAGCTTCATGACAAGTAATATTGACCATGCTTACTACAGCCTCCAGGCCGATGAGATGAGATTGCTCAGCAGCGGAGACTGGTTTATTCGTAACGCCCTGCTGCGCATCGGCAGGGTACCGGTTCTCTACTTACCTTTCTTTTTCTATCCTTCGCAGACTCTGTTTTTTCACCCGGCCTTTGGTTTTGACTCTCAGCGGGGAGCATTCATCAATACAACCACATATCTGTTCGGAGAGCCCGAAGGGAGCAATGAACAAAACAATTCAACCTTTTCTTCGTATCTGAAGCTACGAGAGGGAAGTTCCGGTGCCTATACAACACGCGATGGGGCAGTGTTGATTCCCACAGACACCCCTCCAACATCAAACCTTCAGCAGTGGGCTCTGCAGACAAATTCGTTTCTTGCTCTGCAGACCGATATGTATGAGAGGGAGGGGGCCTATCTATCTGTGGACAGCAAGCTCTATGACGGGATGCTCTCGTTTACTGGTGGTTTGGGCAGTGATGGAAGCAGAGCCAGATATATGGTTGAGCCGTCACTGGATGTAACCGGGGATGTGGGATCGCTTTCTCTGTCCTTTCCCTGGTACTCAGACCCGGAAATTAAAACGCTTCTTACCGATCGAAAGGGAGATTTTGCACTCAATACGCTTTCCCCTGGTTATCATTTTGACAGAACGTATAACTGGCTTGATACCTTTTCCTGGGAGATTGATGCCGATGCAACCATCCGCCCTGAAGCGTTGAGCCCAGCAGTTGATTATATGTCTCTAAGTGAACTTAACAGCAGTGTCTCATGGGAGTATGATGGTCAGGAGTATAGGCCGGGGACGATTACCTACCTTACCAGTAAGTTCGAGATGGCTGGAACCATTTTTGAGCACAAGGTCCCACCAAAAGAGCAACAGGCTGAGGGTGACCAGACACCTGATACCCCGTCCTTTGATCTTAAACCAATAGAGCTTCTCAATCTGCCGGGTGACAAGCGGCCTGTCGACTCATCGAATACCTTTGATCTGCTCCCCTCTGAGCCGCTTGATACCAACCGACCATCTCGCAGAACGGAGCGCCCCAAATCACCGCTTCAAACCAGTTTGTCCTATAAAATAGATCAGCACTTTTCCTCTAGGGAGTTTGCCTACAGTAGTGCACAATCCTATACACAGCTGAGAGAGACCTTAGTCCCTCAATTTACTTTCAAAGCCGCCGTGTATGGAGACAATCTTACAATCACAGATCGTCTTAAGCCTGTTTTTTCATATGCCCACATGAGTCGAGATACAGCTGCTGAGACAGAGTATACTCTTCTCAACGATCTGTCTGTTACCTCGCGTTTGGCAAATGTATCATACCGGTATCGCAAGTATCTCTATCATCCTGATATCACCCAGCCGGTGATCAGCCACTCGCTGGGAGCTGAGGTTCCTGTTTACGGGGGGCAGGTGACGTATGCGGCCGGATTCTCCAGTGTTCTGCCACCGCTTACGCTGCAAGTCGAGCCGTATCTGAGAGCTGAATACCAGAGAATGACTGCAAAGGCATCCGTTCCCTTCATCAGGGAGAGCTCCAACGGTACAGACTCCTGGAAAATGGATCCGGCTGAGGTGCTGTTTCGCTATGCGTGGAGTAAGGATACGTATCTGCAGACAACCGGCTCTATTGATAGCCAAGATCTTTCAGAATCCCAAGTTGATATAAGCGGGAAATATACTCCTTTAGACAAATTATCCATGACAGGAACCGCTTCTTCTTTCTTTCAACCCGCACGGGTCGAATCTGCCAATGTTTCAATTGACGCATTCAAGTCTTCCCTGCAGCTGTTCTTTGAGCAGGATGAGAACCCTCCTTTTTCATCGTTGCCTGCATTCTCTCATCTGATCTTTCACACCGGCAACATATCGGTAGAACAAACGTTGTGGAAAGATCGGATTACGCTATCTGCAGCTACAGATGCTTCGCTTCGTGTAAATGCATTGGACAAATATGACAACCATATCAAAGCAGGCTTTGAACTGAAAGCTTCAATCGCAGAGTTTCTGGATATAAGGATCCGCACTGTTTCCAGAAATACAAAGCTCTATCGATATTTCCCAGAATGGGAACCATCACCCTCCCAGCCCGGGTTTTTTGCTGACGTGTTGAAATCCTTTAATTTTTTCAGCACGCAGGATCGAAAAGAATCGAATTTTAACCTTGATTCTATTCAAATTGGTATAGTACATTACATGGAGGACTGGGATCTGCACGTAGACTACGATGCGTCAATAGAGCAAACTTCTGAAACTACCTGGTCTTGGCAGCCAAGGCTTTCCTTATATGTACAGTGGAAAGCTATTCCAGAACTTGATTTCAGAGCTACAGCAGAGGATGATGGTCTGCAGAGGACTATTCGGCTTCAGTGAATACAGTGTTACTACGGCGGAGGCATATTGGAATTAGCAGTTCAGGATCAAAGTACTATGCGGGAACTGTGCGGTATCGGGGATGAGAACCTCAAATATATCGAACAGCTAACCGGTACACAAGTGTATGTGCGGGGTAACGTGATAGAAATTCCCGACTCCCTCTCACATGATCAAACTCAGCGGGTGCGCAATTTGATCCAATCCTCTATTGAGCTTATCCAGTCCGGGTATGCTTTAGACTCCTACCAAATAAAACTGTTGCACGATGAGTTAACCCACCACAGCGAAAAGAGCCCTGAAGAACTGATGCAGCATATTATTAAACGCCTGAACGGGCAGTATTCGATAGAAATAGGGGGGAAATCCATAGTCCCCAAAAGTGAGAATCAGCGACAGTATATGCAATCTATGATTCAAGAGCAGGTAGTTTTTGGTGTCGGCCCGGCCGGGACAGGTAAAACGTTCTTAGCAATTGCTAAAGCACTCGAACAACTGCAAAATGGACAGGTGCACAAGGTTGTTCTCACTAGACCGGTGGTAGAAGCTGGGGAAAATCTTGGATATCTTCCCGGAGACCTCTCACAGAAGATTGCGCCGTATCTCAGACCGCTGTATGATGCCATGGAAGTGGTTTTACCACTGCATACAATACGAAAGATGGAGGAGAACGGGGTAATTGAAATCGCCCCGCTCGCATACATGCGCGGGAGAAGTCTTCAACAGGCCTTTATCATTCTTGACGAAGCACAGAATACCACCCGGGAGCAAATGAAGATGTTCCTTACGAGGCTCGGGTTTGGTGCCCAAGCTGTAATAACTGGTGATATCACACAGATTGACCTTCCAAGCAGAAAAAAGTCAGGGCTTATTCACGCTTCCGAATTATTAAACGACACGCAAGGCATTGATGTGATCTACTTTAATTCCTCCGATGTCGTCAGGAGCGCTCTTGTTAAGCGCATTATTGATGCATATGAAAATGAGTAAAAAGAAGAGAAAACGCTCTGCGTTTACGCGACATAAATCACACATACGAGTAGCAATGTTATTGCTGGTATGTATTGTACTGCTCGCTTCAGCCGCCGACATCCTTCTTCATAGAACTTTATTAACCACAATCGATCAGGATGTTCGCGGTATTCAGGCCGGTGATATTGCCCAGCAGGATGTCACAGCAGATGAGGATGTGCAGTATATTGACCGGCAGGAAACAGAGGAATTGCAGGAAGCGGCTCTCAGTCAGGTGCATCCCGTATTTCGTGTCTCTCTGACAGCCTCGCTTCAGTCTCTTGAAACAATTGAGCAGATTGAGAATATCCTGTTGGACGACGATGCCACTGAAGCTGAAAAAATTGAACAGTTAGAACAGCAGAATCTTGATAGGTACTTTGTAGGCAACGATCTGCAGACTGTTCTCTCCTATGGAAAGGAGGATTTGCAGTATCTGTTCCTTTTTACAGAGGAGTTGCTTATTGAGGTGTTTGAGATCGGTATTATCAATAAACAAGAACTGCAGATTGCCGGTGAACCAGAAGTTATCGAACTCAAACGGATACATAACACTGAAAGTTCACTTGAAACAATCTCATCAGATCAGCTGTTAACCAGGTCTGATGTGTTCGGGTATGCTAAAGACGCTCTTAGTTCCAACAACGAACTGATAGTGCCATTTAAAGAAACCGTAGCCCGGATGGTTAATTCCTTGGCCGTTGAAAATGTTCGCTATGACAGCATAACCACTGAGAGAAATCGCAAAGCCGCCCTGCAAGACGTGGATCCGGTTGTAAAAGATATTGAACAGGGTGAGTTGGTCATCAAACGTGGGTTTCGGGTCACTGAAGAAGACATAGAGAAGCTCAGGGCTATAGAGGAAACAGCTATCTTGCAAACACCCCAGCAGATTGCTGGAAGAGTGATATATTATCTGTTGATCACAATTGCTGCAGCAGCGGCTATACGGCCCCTGATTCCCAAGAGCTCCCGGTTTTCACAGTATTTATACATCATACTGACCTCGCTTATCCTCTATATCGTTCTTTATACGCTGCTGATTCTGCGACTCTACGAGTTTGAAACCCTGCATATCGTATTTTTCTCCCCGATACTGATCTTTTCCATGCTGATTACAGCGGTAATAAATCGAAAGACTGCGCTGCTAGTGAGCGGGTATCTAGTGCTTATATCACTTTTTGTCCCGGAAATAACAGTCATCGAAATGACCTACATGCTTGCTGTCGGTGTCTTTGGTTCCTTTATCCTCGAAAAAGCCCGCAGAAGAATTGATTTGGTGCGCTCAGTTGCCCTTGCGGCTGTGTTTAGTGCGGTTCTCAGTCTCATTGTTTCCATGGTTTTACGTTTTCCGTCCGATCAGGTCTATTACGCTATGCTGCACGCCTTCTTGATGGGCATCAGCTCAGGTATCGTGGTGGTGTTTGTTCTCCCGGTGATGGAACATCTTCTCAACCTGCCGACCGATTTCCGTCTGGTCGAGCTGACGACGATGAGTTCCAAAGTGCTCAAGCGCATGGCGGCGCTGGCTCGGGGAACCTACAGCCATTCTGTGGCTGTGGCTGACCTTGCAGAGACGGCAAGTGAGCACATCGGGGCTAACTACCTCCTAGCTCGTGTTGGAGCATACTACCATGATATTGGAAAAATCGATCAGCCTGAGTATTTTATTGAAAACCAGACTGGCGACAACAAACACGATGATCTTAAACCAAGTCTTTCGGCAGTTGTCATTAAATCTCATGTTAAGCTTGGCATTGAGAAGGCAAAGGAAATCGGATTACCGCAGGAGGTCATTGACATCCTTGCTCAGCATCACGGCAGTGATGTGATTAGTTATTTTTATCGGGAGGCATTGCTAAAAAGTGACAACAGAAGCAAAATATCACCCGAGGATTTCTCGTATAACGGCACACCGCCCATGAGCAGGGAGGCAGCAGTGGTTATGCTTGCAGATAGTGTCGATGCCGCTTCAAGAACGTTGAAACAGCCTACTGCAGCCAAAATTGAGAAATTTGTCTGGAAAATCATCATGGAAAAGATAGAGCGCAAGCAACTTGTCAATTGTGATCTGTCATTGAAAGATATTGAAATGATCAAAGAGAGTTTTGTTATGAAACTTTCCGGACGTTTCCATACCCGTATCGAATACCCGGAAACACATGCTGATGGGAAACGATCATGAATGTCATTGAAGTGGATGTTGAGGAGAATATCAGTCAGCACTTGCCCATGCCTCAGCAGGAAATTATCACGTTTGTCGAACGACTGCTGAGCGTGTTAGAGATTGACCAGGTCGAACTCTCGATCTTTTTATGCACAGATGGGACTATCGCTGAGCTGAATGCTACCTACCGTGGTAAGCATGGTCCGACAGATATTCTCTCGTTTTCTCAGGTTGAGGGAGATTCTATCGGTCAGGGGGATGTTACCATGCTTGGGGACCTTGTTATTTCCCTGGAGACATTGAAAAGAAATGCTGAATATTTTAAGGTACCGGTGCAGCAGGAGTTTAAGAGACTTATGATTCACGGTATACTGCACCTGCAGGGTGAGGAGCACCTGACAAATAAGCCTGTTGAACCAATGCTCCAATATCAGGAGCATATACTGGAGATGCTAGAAAACGACCATGCTTAGTAACATTTTAACATCACTGAAAAACAGGACTCAGAGACACTCACGTAAGAAGGAGCTGCTCAGTTATTCAGATAAGCTCGAAATGATACAGGGAATTGAAGAGCTCTCTGATACAACCGTGAAAGAGGTGATGGTACCCCGCATTGATGTTGAATTCATCTCAACGGAATTCAGTCTTGAGGATATCATTAAACGGGTTACCAAAACGGGTTTTTCCCGGTACCCTGTCTATCAGGACACCATTGATAACATCATCGGCCTGATGTATGCGAAAGACCTTCTGCGTATCATCGAGAATGAAAATCATTTTTCTATTGAGAAACTGCTTCGAAAAGCATACTTCGTACCGGACAGTAAAAAGCTCGATGAGCTGCTCAAGGAGTTCAAACGCCGAAAGGTTCATATTGCAGTGGCCGTTGATGAATATGGCGGCGTCTCCGGTATCGTCTGTCTTGAAGATATCATTGAAGTCATCGTCGGCGATATCCAGGACGAGTTTGATAACGAGACAGAAGACATTACCAAAATCAGTAACAATGTCTACTTGTGCGATGCCCGTACACCCATAGATGAGTTGAATGAGTATCTTGGACTTGAACTGCCGGATGAGGATTTTGAAACTATCGGTGGGTTCGTCTTTGAATTGTTCGGGAAAATACCAGAAAACCTTGAGGCAGTGATGTATGAGCATGTAGAATTTGTTGTGCAAAGTATTTCTGGGCATAAAATAAATACTGTCAAATTAATAATTAAGGAACAATGAGTTCATTGACATGCAAGTCGATAATTTAATATAGTTTACCTGTCAATAAAATATAGACTATTCGGAGGTTTCCACATGAAGATTGCTATTAACGGATTTGGAAGAATCGGACGGAATGCTTTTAAAATTGCTTTTGATCGAAGCGATGTTGAAGTTGTTGCACTCAATGATTTAACAGATCCTAAAACTTTGGCCCACCTGCTGAAGTACGACTCCACCTACGGGGTATACGAAAAAGAGGTTAAGGCTACCGACGATGCTATCATCGTTGACGGCAAAGAAATTAAAATTTTTGCAGTGAAGAATCCCGCTGAGCTTCCTTGGGAACAGTTAGGGGTAGATGTTGTAATCGAGTCCACCGGGGTGTTCAGAAGTGCAGAAGGGCCACGCGGAGGGTATAAAGACCACATCACCGCCGGGGCAAAGAAGGTTATTCTCACCGTTCCTGCGAAGGATAAAATTGATCAGACTATTGTACTCGGTGTGAACGATAGTGACATTGACAACAGTAAAACAGCCTATTCGAATGCTTCCTGTACTACCAACTGTCTGGCTCCTGTTGCAAAAGTGCTCAATGATTCATTTGGTATCGAGCAGGGTCTTATGACGACCATTCACTCATATACAAATGATCAGGTAATTCTTGATATGCCTCACTCAGACCTCCGCAGAGCACGAGCTGCCGGTTTGTCGATCATCCCGACTACTACCGGTGCTGCGAAGGCCGTAAGCCTTGTCATCCCGGAACTCGAGGGTAAACTCAACGGTATGGCCATGCGTGTTCCAACTCCCACAGGTTCTATCGTGGATTTAACAGTGAAGTTGAATAAAGACTGTTCTGTAGAGGAACTGAACGCTGCTGTGAAAGCCGCTGCAGAAGGTCCGATGAAGGGTATTCTTGAGTACACAGAGGATCCGATTGTTTCCATGGATGTAAAGGGCAATCTCAACTCATCCATCTTTGACGGTCTTTCGACTATGAAGATGGGAAAAGGCTTTTTTAAGATTCTCTCATGGTATGACAATGAGATGGGATACTCAGCCAGAGTTGTTGAACTGGCAGCGAAATTGGTGTAACAACCAAAAAATAAGGATGTAATGTATGGGCTTGAAAACAGTCAAAGATTTTGATTTGACCGGTAAGCGAGTCCTGATGCGTGTAGATTTTAACGTCCCCCTCAAAGAGGGGGCCGTTACTGATACGACCAGGATTGAACGCGCGCTTCCCACTATTGAATATGTGCTCGAACAAAGCGGTTCATCGCTGATTATCATGACGCATCTTGGCCGCCCTAAAGGTGAAAGAAAAGAAGAGTTTAGTCTGAAGCCGGTTGCAGAGGCCTTCAGCAAGATACTTGGCCGTGAAGTAATAATGGCTCCTGACTGTGTAGGAGAAGAGGTTGAGGCTCAGGCAAAGGCACTGAAACCTGGTCAAGTGTTACTTCTTGAAAATCTCCGATACCACAAAGAAGAGACAAAAAATGATCCGGAGTTTGCCAGGAAACTCTCCCGTCTCGGTGATGTGTATGTGAATGATGCCTTCGGGACTGCTCACAGAGCGCACGCTTCAACTGAAGGAGTTACGCAGTACCTGCCTTCTGTTGCCGGGTTTCTCATCGAAAAAGAGGTTGCCTTTTTTGCTCCACTGTTAAGCGACCCTGAGCGACCCTTTGTAGCAATTATTGGAGGAGCTAAGGTTTCTTCAAAGATTGGTGTACTTGAATCGTTGTTGTCCAAAAGTGACGCCATTATCATAGCCGGTGGCATGGCCTATACGTTTCTCAAAGTACAGGGGCATGAAATTGGCAGTTCCATGTTTGAGCAGGATTATGTGGAGGTTGCCAGTCAACTGCTCGAAAAGGCTCAACAGCAGGGTGTTCGCATCATCCTTCCTATAGATCATGTATGCGGGAAGGACTTCTCGGAGACAACAGAACCTGTATATATTGATCAGACTGATATTCCGGAAGGACTGATGGGGATGGATGTAGGCAAACAGACACTTGAAGTCGTCGGAGACGAACTGAAAAAAGCGCGTTCAATTGTCTGGAACGGGCCGATGGGTGTGTTTGAATTTGAGAACTTCTCGAATGGTACGCTCACTGTTGCGAAAATGGTTGCCAACAGCAAAGGAACTACTGTTGTTGGAGGGGGCGACTCGGTTGCAGCGGTCAACAAATTCGGTTATGCTGAGATGATTGACCACGTCTCTACCGGAGGTGGTGCATCACTTGAATTTCTCGAGGGCAAAACGCTTCCGGGAATAGCAGCTTTAATGGATTAGGAGAGAGTAGTGAGAAAACCATATATCGCAGGAAATTGGAAAATGAATAAAACGGCATCTGAAGGTGCCGATCTGGCGGCTGAGCTCACAGACGAGCTTAAGAACGTGAGCGCAAAGGTAATGGTAGCGCCTCCATTTACCTCCATACCGGCAGTAAAGAAGGCTTTGCTTCGATCGAATATCCTCTTGGGTGCACAGAATATGTCCGATGAAGAATCTGGCGCCCATACAGGTGAGATATCCGTGCTGATGCTCAAGGATCTCGGCGTCGATGTAGTTATTCTTGGACACTCCGAACGTCGCCTTGTGTATGGCGAAACAAACGAGTTTATCAACCGTAAAGTGAAGCTTGCTCTCAGTTACGGAATGGAAGTTATTCTCTGTGTCGGGGAGACCCTTGAAGATCGTGAGGCCGATAAAGTTGAAGCCGTCGTCAAGGATCAGCTGCTTGGTGGCCTTAAGGGCATCAGCAAAGACCAGCTGGCAAGTATTACCATTGCGTATGAGCCTGTTTGGGCAATCGGTACAGGAAAGACGGCTACCCCTGAGGATGCTGATGCCGTACATGCATACATTCGATCAGAGATTGTTGCCCTGTATGACCAGAAGGCAGCCGATGCGCTTATCATCCAGTATGGTGGTTCAGTAAAGCCGGATAACGTAAAAGAGTTGATGGCAAAAGAACATATTGACGGTGCACTAGTTGGTGGTGCGTCACTAAAAACAGAAACATTTGTGCCAATTGCAGCCTTTGATCGGCAGTAGTTGGAGATTGGAGTTATTACATGGGAGTTTTTGGCATTATTTTGCTGGTGATCTTCATAATTATCAGCCTCTTGATGATACTGCTGGTGGTCATCCAGGATGAGAACAGTACCGGTCTCGGCGGTATTTTTGGCGGAGCCGGAGATACCACCCTGGGGTCTGGAACTGGCAATATCCTGACAAAGATCACCTATATTATTGGTGGTCTGTTTCTTGTCATTGCCCTGGTTCTTGGTTATATAAACCGGACACCGGAAAATGAGACCTTACTGACTAAAGCACAGCAAACTGAACAGCAGCAAGCCACTGAGTGGTGGAATCAGCCTGCCGATGAGGCAGAGCCCGAAGATGACAACCAGTAGATGCTTGTAACTTCTCAGAGCAAACCGCTGTATGATTGTACGTACAGCGGTTTGTATCTATGTTGGATGTGCATATGAATGTCTGTATTCTTGCCTTTAATCACGCCGGAGCCTCTAAGTTTGATGATATCATCCAGGGGCTTGCCAAGGGTATTGGAGCAAACGGCCACCGGGTCGATATCATCAACGGTTTGTTAGAAACTGGTAAAAAGGTATCGTTCTACGACTATATTGTGCTTGGAACTACTGCGGCTGGCAGTTTCGGCGGCAGCATTCCACAGAGCATATCAGCATTTTTAGGTCAATGTGGTACAGTTACAGGAAAGCGCAGTTTTGCTTTTGTCCATAAGGGTGGACTGAGAAAACATAAGACATTAAAAAAGCTTATGAGCAGCATGGAACATGAGGGGATGTTCCTTAAGTATTCTGAAATCATTTCGAATGCGGATGAAGCTGTGGAGATTGGGAAACGACTGCACATTAAATAACAATTTGGAGAGACTATGAAGATGCGAAAATTATTTACCACATGTGTAATATTATTACTCGTGACAATGTCTTCAGCTACAGCTGAGGTTGTTCTCGAAGAGCCTGTTGCAGTTGTTGAGCTTGAAACCGCGGAAACTATCACACAAGCCGAACTTGAAGAAAAATATGAAGTGTATTTGAGCAACCAGGCTGAAGCTGGTAGGGATACATCCTCAATCAGCAGAAAAGACGTTCTGAATGTAATGATCAATGACATTCTTATCCTGCAGGGTGCTGCAAAAGAGGGAATATCCCTGTCTGAAGATCAGCTTGATCGCATGGTGAGTGAGCAGCGGAACAACTTTGCTCAGCAAGTTGGAACACAACTGACCGATCAGCAGTTTAATCAACTTTTGACGCATTACTTTGGTCTTACACGTGAGGAGTATCGCCAAAAATTGAAAGAAAACTATCTGGTTGACACATATGTCCGGAGAGTAAAAGGTGATATGATCGAGAACGTTCAGCCTCCCACACAGGCTGAGATTTCCTCTTTTTATAAACGTAATGCAGCAAATTTCATCAATCCGGAGTATGTGAAACTTGGTCATGTGTTTATCGACACACGGTCGCGTTCAGACAGTGAGGCAAGAAAATTGGCCGAGAAAATATCGCGGAATATCAGATATGGGATCAAGTCATTTGAAAACCAGGTTAGCGAATACTCTGATGATGAAGACAGTAAATCTTCTGACGGTGAAATTGGCTGGCTTGCAATAGACGATGAATCAAATGCCGAGGCTCTTGGTGAAGATTTTATGGATACAGCCTTTTCATTGGATGTCGGAGAGGTTTCAAGACCGGTTCGCTCACAAGCTGGATATCATGTTATCAAGGTGCTAGATCACCGCTCACCGAAAATTCTTTCAATGGAAGATACTGTCTCACCAGGAACTGATACAACAGTACAGCAGTACATAAGTCAGCAGCTTCTTCAGAGAAAACAGTCTGAGGCCTATAACCAGGCGATTTCGGCAGTTTTAGAGGACTTACGCGAAGACGCCGATATTCAAATATTGCTTGAAGAAGAATAAACCGGCTATGAGTACGCGCCACCAGGCCAGGGAGCTTGCGATTTCCTATTTGTTCAGCTGGGATTTTCATGGTGGAGGGCCTCTCCCTGAGGAAATTGAATTTCCCTGCAAGAGTGAAGAGGAGCTCGAAGCGTTCGATTTGGAAACCCGGGTGTTTGCTTCCTACCTGGTACGTGGCACCATTGAGCATATTGACCAAATTGATGAAATCATAAAAAAACATACCCAGCATCGAAGCTTCGATCGTATTGAAAGAATTTCAAAAAATATTCTACGATTGAGCATTTTTTCATTACTTTATACTCAGGAGATGCATCCCAGTATCGTAATTGATGAAGCTGTGAAGCTTTCAATCGAGTACAGTAATGATGTATCATACAAATATATTAACGGCTTGCTGGAGGCTGTAAAAACACAGGAACTATGATTGTAATAAAGAATGAAGAGCAGATTGCTGGTATAAAGAATTCGTGCAGGTTGCTTGCGCAGCTACATGAGCAGCTGCGTGCCGTAGTGCGAGCCGGAATGACAACCAAAGAGATAGATACGTTCTGTTACGATTTTATCAGCCGTCATGAAGCTGTACCAGCTTTTTTAGGATATATGGGGTTTCCTGCAACAGCGTGTATTTCAACTAATAAGGAGATTATCCACGGTATTCCTGGTGATCGCAGGTTGGCAGAGGGTGATCTGGTAAGTATTGATATTGGCATCAATCTCGACGGCTACTACAGTGATGCTGCTCAGTCCATTGAAATCGGTCAATGCAGCGACGAAGTACAGCAACTCAATAAAACCACCCAAGAGGCGCTTTATCTGGGAATTGAAAAGGTAAAACCCGGAGCACGAATACATGCCATTTCACAAGCTGTCTCAAAGCATGCTTCGGTCAATCATTTTGGTGTAGTACGTGAGTACTGCGGACACGGGGTAGGTCTTTCACCACATGAAGACCCCCAAATACCCAATTATGTGAGTATGGGGCCAAATCCGCGTATGCGAGCCGGAATGGTGCTGGCAATTGAACCCATGATCAATCTGGGTTCTCGAAATATCAAGCAGCTAGACGATGGCTGGACGGTCGTGACCGCAGATGGCAAACCTTCAGCTCATTGGGAACATACCGTGCTGGTGACAGAAGAGGGTTACGAAATACTGACTGCGTTGTAAAATATTTTACACAAGAGGTGACAGTATGAAAAACAGAAAACGTTTTTTTCAATTGTTTGTAATTGGGATGATTTCGATCAGTCTCATTGCTATTACTGCCTGCAAGGCATCAGAAGGCCTCAATGAAGAGCCACAAACTGATGCATCCGAAACCGAAGAGGTTCAAACTGAAACCGCAGAAGAATCGTCACAATCAGTAACACAACAGGAAGACGAGGAAACTGACGGTGCCCTGAGAGTTGCTGGAATGCAGGAGCAGCAAGAAAGCCAGCAGGACAGTCAGCCGTCCCAAGAAGAGGGAGATGAACAAGAGCCTTCCAGTCCAAAAACAGCTGAGGTGCAGCCTAAAAAACCGGCTACCGGCGAACAGACAGCTACTGACAAAGACATTGCATCAGTTGAACATGTACAGAACACGTTCAACAGCGTTGTCAATGAAGTTCTTCCGTCAGTCGTTGAGCTGAAAGTTACATCTATCCAGGAAAGACCGTCGATCCCCTCTGAATATTTCTGGTTTTTTGACAGGGGTCCACGCGATCAAGAGGAGCGGGAAACAAAAAATCTTGGCTCGGGAGTTGTTTTTCAGAAAGATGACTCAACATATTATGTGCTGACCAACCATCACGTAGCAGGGGAGGCTGACTCAATTGAGGTAGTACTTGAAGATAAACGCTCCTTTGAGGCTGAACTCATCGGTACTGACGAACGGCGTGATTTAAGTGTTGTCAGTTTCACAGCTGAAGGTGAAGATATCCCCACAGCAGAACTGGGCGATTCTGACGAGCTGAATGTCGGCGACTGGGTACTTGCCATGGGGAGTCCCTATGGATACATATCAAGTGTTACTGCCGGTATTGTAAGCGCTATGGGTCGCTCTGGAGAGGCAATAGGCAACATAAACGATTTTATCCAGACTGATGCTGCCATTAATTCAGGGAACTCTGGAGGACCACTGGTAAATATTTACGGAGAGGTTGTAGGAATAAACACCTGGATAGCTGCCCCGTCGGGTGGTAGTGTCGGTATTGGCTTTGCTATTCCCATCAACAATGCAAAGGAAGTCGTGCAAGAACTGATTGAGTTTGGTAGAGCAATTGATGGCTGGCTCGGTATATCCATGCTGGATATCAATACCTACGAATCAATACGCACAGATGATGCAGATGCACCCGAGGCTGGAGTCTTCGTAGCTAACGTGTATCTCAACTCACCGGCATATGCAGGCGGGATTCGGCCCGGAGATATTATTACGACATTCAATGACACTGAAGAGCTAGGTATTGATAACCTTTCACGCCTTATCGGTAATGCGCCGCTCAAAGAGCCGCAAGAATTGGAGATTTACCGGGATGGCGAGTATAGGACAATAACTGTGACCCTTGAGGAGCGGAAAACCAGCGAGAAAATACAGCAGGAAGCTGACCAGCTGTGGCCGGGTATTTTACCCATAGAACTCACTGATAAGATCATATCCTCTCTTTCTCTTGAGAAGGACCAGCAAGGTGTCATGGTACAGTTTATGACCACTGATGCAGAAGAAAACAAGTTTAGAAATGCTGGCTTGAAAAATTATGATGTAATTACCCATATCAACAATGAGAAAATTACATCGGTAGATGACTTCTACCGCTTTATCGCTGATGATTCTATTGAGTATTACTATATTGACTATGTGAGAAACGGTAGATCTTATTCAACAGGAGTACGAAAGTAAATGGAAAAAGAGTTTGTTTCACCCCAATTGATACGTGACAATGCGCTGAAGCTTGCACACGCCATCCACACAGAGGATGGCTTTGTCCCCGACATCATCTATTCGTCTCTGCGGGGTGGAGCATACCTTGCTAATGTATTCAGTGAGTACTACAAACTGGTGAGGAAAGCCGATGCGCCTGTTTTCTATGCAGCAGTCGTTGCACGGTCCTATTCTGACATTCGGATGCAGTCACAGGTCATGATAGACGGCTGGACCTATTCTCCGGACTACTTGCGATCCGGTGATAAGATACTCATCGCTGATGATATATTTGACACCGGAAAAACCATGAATAAACTCGCTGATGTGATTATGTCTAAGGGAATACCCCGTGAGGATGTGAAGATTGTGGTGCACGACTACAAAGTACCAACCTATAAGAAAGAGCACCTGCCTCTTCAGCCGGATTACTACTGCCGCAAGCACGTAATTTCCTCACCGGAAGAAGATAACTGGATACATTATCTCAATCATGAATTTATCGGGCTCTCAGCTGAGGAGATTGAGCAGAATTATCAGGACAAGGAAGTCCAGTCAATACTCAAAGAGCTGATTGCCTCTTACTGACAAGAATTAGTCAACCAGAAAAAAGCAGCGGGTTCTACCACCAATTCAGTGGAGTTGCCTGCTGCTTTTTTATGAAGAGAGGATCTCTCTAACTACTGTATACTGCTGGGCTCACCTTGAGCGGTAGTTTTATAAAACCAGGCACCAGCTGTAGCAGTATAGAACTCCCAGTCACTAATCCGATAAAAATCAGTAATGCGCCTACTGGAAAACGCATCATAAAACTGATCCTCTGAGGCGGAAACAAAAGAAAGCGTATCTGACGATGTATCAAAACTCAGCAGTGTGCTTCCAGCTCCAATGAGGACTGTGGCTGTGGCAGTATCGGCAACAACAGTAGGTAGACCTCCTGAGTACGAGGAAAAGGAACTGACTGACACTGAATCTAGTTTTGTTGGTGTGCTTTCATCCCAAACAGAAAAATTATCCCCAGAAGCATTGTTGTCATATGTGAAGAGGAATAATCTGCCATCTGCAGATGCTCCCCCAACAATTCTTCCAGTATAGTCGGCTGTAATGTCCGTTACATCTTCTAAGTTTGGTGCACTGCTTTTGTAGGTGTGTCCTTCATCAGTGCGAATGAACAAACGAGTGGTACCATCGTTTACCGCAAAAGTTCCCTTTGAAACAATCTCTCCTTGAAGAGTGTCACCAGTAAAATCAACTGGTGCACTTCCATTCAGAGATAGTTGCTGACCGGTTCCACCATCGTCTATGAGCGTGATAACGTTTGTACCGTCAGTTAATAACTCGCGAACAGCTACGTTACTTAATGACGTTGTAGAAGTTGTAGAAAGTGTATTCACTCCGGTTGTAGGGTCGGAGGACATAGTGTAAATACTAGAACGTCCAACATTTTCCTCGTTGAACATTGAGAGATAGTATGTCCCACCAGCGTACACCGCATCACTGAATTCCATCTCTTCATCAAAACGTGCAGGTTTCCACTCGTTTCCGTCATGGTAGAGAAGATTTGAGGCTGTACGCACAAAAGCTTCACTGGAATTTGCATGCACAATGCCTTGAACTGAGACGTCGGACATATCCGTATCTTCAACTTCAGTGGCTCGGGCTATTGAGCTGAAGGCTCCCTCACCATCGAGATTGCATCCAAATACAAGCAACATTGTTATTGCTGTTATGAGTGTTACATAGATTATGTGTTTCATGTCGGGTATCCTCAGTTGTTACTGTTTGTACTGGAGGGACAGCTTGACAGTCAATAAATTGTTAAAGGCTGTCTGGTCAGCATTTGCACCCGTTTTCGGTTCATAATAGAACCAGTAACTGATGTCTGTGCCAAGCCCCCAGTTCTCTGAAAAGTTCCAGATAAATCCAACCTCGGGCCGTATAACAGGTCCGAGAAACGACTTATCATCAAATTTCGTATAAGCTGCACCGATGCCGAGTGTCAGGGGAATGTCTATCTTCCCGCTGACAGGATAATAATTTATATGAGCCAGCAACGGTACACTGGTAAATAGTCTATTGGAAATGGCATAGGAAAAGGAATATCCAATTTCCCCTCCGAGTGAAAGATTCCGATCGAGAAAAGCTTCAAATCCCATTGATGCGTTGCCGCCAACTTTCATCGTTCCGGTTGAAATAGGACCTTCAGACTCATCATACGGGAGCCAGATAAACAATGGAATCATTGGCCCGGCATTGAAATAATAGAGCTGATCACCTTGGTCAAAGCGATATGACGGACTGGAAGATTCACCATTCTGCGAAGCCAGTGGTGCCGCTGCAAGACACAGAAGAAGAAAAACTACGGCTATTTTTTGCAATTTCATGGAAACCCTTTCCTTTTATGTGATTGATGTGTAATCAAAACCATACACATACTTTAACTACAAAACAAATTTCACTATACTAGGTTAAAACATTTTTGAAAAAATGATAAGGGGTGTTAATGGCACACATAATTGACGGGAAAGCAATCTCAGCTCTGATAAAAACACAGCTTGCTGACGAGATAACTGTTATGCAGAGGGAATACGGAAGAAAGCCCGGCCTAGCAGTGGTACTTGTCGGCGACGATCCAGCTAGCGCTTCGTATGTACGCTCCAAGCATAAAACCTGCGAGAAGCTCGGGATTTTGACTAAGGATTATACGTATAGCACTGATGTAACCCAACAGCATCTCTTTGAGCTGGTTGACCAGCTTAACGCAGATCAGGACATCGACGGAATCCTGATCCAACTGCCACTTCCCTCGCATATTGCCAGTGATCAGCTTTTGATGCGTATTGATCCTGATAAAGATGTGGACGGTTTTCACCCGGTTAATATTGGCAAAATGGTATCCGGTATTCCGGCCTTTTATCCCTGCACACCGTATGGAATACTCAAGCTGCTCGAGTACAGCACTATCCAGACCGAAGGAAAACACGTGTGCATAGTCGGCAGGAGTAATATTGTCGGGAAACCGATAGCCAATATGCTGCTGCAAAAAAGTTCCACTGGCAATGCGACAGTAACCGTTTGCCATTCTCGGACGCCTGATATCGCGTTGTATACCCGCCAGGCTGACATTGTCATTGCTGCTGTGGGAGCCCCGGGGATGATTGACGGAAGCATGCTGAAAGAAGGGGCTGTAGTCATTGATGTAGGGGTAAATAGAGTAGACGATGAGACCCGCAAGCGAGGCTATCGTCTAGTCGGAGATGTTGACTTTGAAAGCGCAGCAGAAAAAGCCTCTGCCATCACTCCTGTTCCGGGAGGTGTTGGCCCCATGACCATCGCTATGCTCATGTATAACACCGTCGTGTCAGCAAAACGAAGAGTTGGAATGAACTAGCATATGCGAACAGAAGACGGAAGCCAGCGTTCATTCTACATAGAGACCTACGGCTGCCAGATGAATATTGCCGAATCACATGTTCTCGACGCTGAATTTTTACGTCATGGTTTTCGGGCAGCCGTGCATCCCGAGGAGGCAGATATCGTTATTCTGAACACGTGTTCTGTACGGAAAACTGCCGAAAACCGGGTATGGGGACGCCTCGGATACTATAAACATCTCAAAGCCAGTCGGGATTTGACCCTCATTGTTACCGGCTGCATGGCTGAAAGGCTTAAGGATGATCTGAAACGACAGCAGCCGGCAGTGGATCTTGTCGTTGGTACTAACGACAAGACTGATATCCTTCAATTTCTCAATGCTGGGGAAAGTTCGGAGCACAACGAGTACTCATTTGCCCATTCCTATTATAAAGAGGGAGAGGTTTCTTCATTTGTCCCGATAATGAATGGATGCAATAACTTCTGTGCTTACTGCATTGTTCCCTATGTACGGGGAAGGGAGACTTCTCGCCCCTACGAAGAAATTCTTTCAGAAATTGATACACTCAAACAGAAAGGCGTAAAGGAAGTAACCCTGCTGGGACAGAACGTCAATTCGTATGAGTTCCGCGAGGAAGGCGGGATTGTCCGTTTTCCGCAACTGCTACGGATGATTACACAACGAACAGCCTCCTCGGTGTGGATTCGATTTCTCAGTTCCCATCCGAAGGATTTATCACCCGAGCTTATTGATTGTATCGCCGAGGAACCCGCGGTGTGCTCCCACCTGCATCTTCCGCTTCAGAGCGGATCAACAAAAGTACTGCAGGCCATGAACCGTAAATATACGGCTGAGAAATATCTGGATTTAGTGCAATCCCTGAGAGCACGGATTCCTGATGTGACTTTTACAACTGATGTGATGGTGGGTTTTCCAGGAGAAACACCATCTGACCATCAGAAAACACTTGATGTTATGCGGGAAGCAGCCTTCATTGATGCCTATATGTATTATTTTAATCCGCGTGAAGGGACAAAAGCAGCCAGCATGGATGGTCAGCTTGAGGATTCAGTCAAACTGAGCAGGCTCCAGGAAGTTATTGATTTACAAAAACAGTTGTCTGCTGAGCACAAAAACGCAATGATAGGCTCAACAGTACCTGTGTTGTGTGATACACTGTCTAAACGTGACCAGCTGCAGTATGTCGGTCATACTGAGCATGGAGAACGAATCGTCTTTGACAAAAGTGAAACTGTGCAAGTCGGCGAGATCGTCGACGTGACTATTAGCGAAGTAGTAGGCAATACCTATAAAGGAGAAGTACGGTGCCCTGGAAAACCATAGGTTACATGCTGTTGGCACTTCTCATTGTGCTGTTTATAGCTTTTAATCTAAACAATACATCCGATATTTCTTTTATCTTTTTTACCGTTGAAAATGTACCGGTCTTCTTTACGGTCTTCCTGTCGGTAATCATTGGTTCATTGATCATGCTACCCGTTGCCCTGCGCATGAGTACTGGGAAAAAACGTGCGAAAAAAGAGGATGACCAAGTTCCCATCGAGCAATTACTAGAGCAGGAACCTGAGCAGCAACCCAAGAAACACACACGCGGAAAAACAAAAAAAAAGGATAATGAACAGCTGTACGGCAAACCTGAACAGATATCAGATCTTGATATACGCTGACGGTTCTCCCGCTCTTTTACGATAGAATACTGCTGAGAAGCAATGCTGTGTAGGCAACATATACTGCTACTAGCACGCTGCCTTCAAGTCGATTCACACGTCCCTGTCTGTGTCCGAAACCGTATCCAATGATAAATAGGGAGACTGTCAGCCCTCCCATAACGGCCATATCACGGTATAATGTTGAGTTCTCGACCTCAAATGGATGGATCATACCGGCCAACCCAACGACAGCTAGGGTATTAAACAGGTTGGAACCAATAATGTTTCCAAGAGCGATATCATGCTCACCACGCCTGGCGGCGATAATCGAAGAAGCAAGTTCAGGTAGGGACGTACCGATAGCAACAATAGTTAAACCGATAATCATATCACTCACACCGAAGTAGGTTGCAATCTCAACAGCACCCCATACTAACAGACGCGAACTGACTACTAGTATCAGCAGCCCGACAACAAGCCGCAATAGAGCCTTCTTGATAGAGAGAGTTCTCTGTTGTGACTGAGCCTCAATTTCCTGGGCAAGTGGGTCCTGTGTCTGGCGGGTGCCTTGAAAGATGGTCCATCCCAACAGGCTGGCAAACAGTACTAATACGATTGCGGCATCAAAGCGGCTAAACGATACATCGGCAAGCAGGACAGCAGAGAGAGCAGTTACAAGGGTCAACACAGGCAGCTCTTTCCGGAGTACCGTCGAATGGACCACAACCGGCTTAACAAGCGCGGTTATCCCAAGAATGAGAGCAATGTTGGCAATGTTTGATCCATATGCATTGCCAAGAGCGATTCCCGGGCTTCCATCCAGCGCAGCAAGAACCGAAACAACTAATTCAGGTGCGGAAGTACCGAAACCGACTACAACCATGCCGATAAGAAGCGGCTTCATACCGATATATCTAGCGGTGGCTGCTGCCCCCTCAATAAACCATCCAGCGCTCCATAGAAGTAGTATTAAACCTGATACAACAGCTAACAATGGTAATGTCACCGCTTTTCCTCCACAAACGTAGCACTTCATTTCTCTGTACAGGTAGCCACAAAAACAGGCTGCTTTTACATGCTATCGTATATATTTCTAATTCAGAAGAGGTTGTTCGGCCTGTTACTTACCCTCTGATTATATAACAGGCCGAAGACCGAGGAATATAACAGAACCAGCATCATCATTCGTACTCAGTTCCGACGAAATGACAACAGGCTGGAAACCGGCAGCAGCCAGTAATTCAACCCACGTGTCTTGTGAGAACAGACCCATAATGCTTCGTTCGTAGTTACTCTGAACCTCTCCTTGTGTGTCTCTCATAATATAGGCCATATCCGCTATATACTCGTTCATTGAGCTTTCTGGTTTCCATATCCATTCAATATAGCGGAGAGCTCTTCCGCTTCTATCACTTCCCCCGATGTTCGTACCGGGTGTGAAGGTCTCAGATATATAATCGGGCTGAAACAGGGCAACTCCGCCGGGGTTCGTATGGATAGAGGCGGTTTCAATTGTCTGGATAAGATCATCCTGAGAGCGCATATGGTTGACTGCATCGTGTATGAGAAGGCAGTCAAAGGTGCGTCCAAACCTGAAAGATCTCATATCACCCTGAACATGGTAACATTGCGGATTGAGATGCTGGCTCATCTGCAGCATGGCAGGTTCTATATCTAGGAGTGTACAACTCAACGATTCTTTCAGGTAAAAGGCATTGTGGCCCCCTCCGCAGCCGAGATCGAGCAGACTGTGGGGAGTCATGCGACAGTAACGATTATACAAGGAGAGATAGTAGGCTGCTTCCTCAGCATAATCTTCGACCGGGGTGAGCAGTGGATACCAATCTGCCAGTTCGCGATACAAGCTGAACCGTTGTTCAGGAGTCGCATATCCCTGGCTATCTATCTTCGTTTTCACGGAACAGGTTCCCTCCAACCTTACAATAAACCCGTCTTGCAACTAGTATCTCGACAAGACGGGTTTTCCGTTACGGAAGTGGAGGTGGCGGGAATCGAACCCGCGTCCTGCTGGGCCATTATATGGCATCTACAAGCTTAGTCCCATCTTGTTGTTTCACGACGCGTTGGTGATGGAACAAACCGCAGCGCCGCTACATCCGGAATTAAGTCCCAATATCTCCCCGGCAGAGATATCAGCTAGCCCTGGTTTCTGTCGGATGTTTGGAGATTCAGAGCTGCACCTCCAAGATCCGTCGCAGCGTTACGCTGCTAAAGCAAAGTCTGCTTCGTAATTTTCGTCAGCAGTTAAATTGTTTTGCCAAGTTTATGGAGTTTGACAACTCCGCTGCAACCATACAACCAGCCATCCAGCAGTCGAAACCAGTGCACCCCCAGATTATGTCTATAATGTAACAAATAAACGTGAAAAAGCAAAGCAGCGAGCAGTCTATTAGTACCGTTTCATGGAGCGTTCTGCATCACGCTTGAGATCTCTGTCACGGATAGCATTACGCTTATCGTGCATTTTACGACCTCTTGCAGTGGCCACCTCTACTTTGATGAGACTGTTCTTGAGATAGATCTTTGTCGGAACGAGGGTATTACCCTTCTCTTCAACTTTTCTGCGCAGCTTTTTAATCTCCTGCTTGGAAGCGAGCAAAATACGGTCTCTGTCAGGTTCATGGTTATTGATACTCCCGAAAGAATAGGGAGCAATATGGAACCCAATGAGAACGAGTTCACCTTTTTTTATCCGCACATAGGCATCACCGAATGAGAATTTTCCCTGACGCAATGTCTTTACTTCGGTGCCCTCAAGCACAATTCCGCACTCAAGCGTCTCAACTATCTCAAAATTAAAATAGGCTTTCTTGTTTTTCTGCAAGATTTTAATCCCGTCACTCATGCTCTTTCTCCTCAAGTACCAGGCGAAAACCAATGTACGGGGAGCAAGCTGATCGATCAATACTGCCTCGCTCATAAGCTGTGACTGGGTCATTAACGTAGCTTCCACCCTTAACGGTTCGGTCGAGTTCTGGTGCTAGATCATCTACTGCTGAAGCCTGCATATCCTGTTGTATCCGTGTCATGCCTGCAAGGGGTATATATGGTGAACGAGTTAATTCCCACACACTCCCAAACATTCCATATACCTGTGCAGAAGGATCTTCCACAACGAGCAGCCGGTCGGCATACCCGGTGTCCTCTGCTGTCAGCAAAGCAGCATATTCCCACTGCTGCTCAGTTGGTAGTGAGGCTCGATACGGTGTGCCGTTACTTTCTAGCTTCTGTGAGTACCACTCGGCATAGGCCTGTGCAGCATGGGCTGATATGTTACGAATCGGTCGGTCACTAGGTGAAAACAAATTGATATCTTTCAAATACATCTGATCGACTAGGCCTTTTTGTCTGAGATTACGACGGTTATCCAGTTCCCATTCTGAGTTTTCCCGTACAAAGTCGGCATACATGCGCTCCGTTACTTCTTGTGATCCAATGTAGTAGGACTCAGCGGACCAAAGATAGGGAAGCTTCTGTAAACCGTCAGAAAAGGATATGTCAGCATCCCCGAGTACAACCTGATCTGCTGCCGGTATGCGGATAAAAGCCCTCTCATCAACATGAATTGTTTCCAGGGTCTCAAGGGGATCGTGATCAGTTCCCGAAGTGATGACTCTGTTTACATACTCTTCGAAGGTACCTCGGTCGTCATCATAATATGAGGAGAGCAGATGGAAAGCTTGTGATTGAGTAATCGCCGAAGAACTGGCAGTGGGAAGTGACTCTAGTGCAGAACTCAGATCCCTGTACATCGTCTCATTGGTAACAAATCCCATAGCAGATAGGAAAAACTTCCTTACCTGACGAGAGTCTTGCGCCCCTCCTGCAACCATATCTTCAGCTGCAGAGCTAAGAATTTCCGGATAATGATAACGCTCTGAATACTCCTCGACAGGTGCCCAGTTCCCTAAAGCCTCCAGTGAATTCTCCAGATACTCCTGGGTGTTGTTAAGCTGCCACTCAACGGGAATGGTATGGGTTTTTTTACTGAACAACGAGAAAAACAACCTGCCGGGGACTGATACTTCCTCCATGACAATTGGTTCAAAAAAAGGTTTTTTAACGGTGATAGTATACGTACCGGCTTCTATAAACGGTGTATTGCTGACTGAAGATACATACGTATCATCAATCCAGATACCAGCTTCAGAGAGTTCAGGGGGTATGCGTATATGTGATCCATAGTTGATGATACCAGGCAGCACAAGGATCAAAAAAAGGATTACCACCACGATGGCGCCATAGATCATGGGAACATATCGGGTTGGAGAGATACCAAAAATGGGGCGTAGGGTAACCTGATCTTTAGGTTCAGGAGAGATTTTTTTCATGGTCGTAGAGTATCCTGTGGTGTGCAACTTGTCAATGCAGACCGTTTGTGGTAGCTTTGAGCGAATGGGAACACAAGCTGATACGTGGTCTAGTCGTCTTGTCAGCTTCACAGAACGGCTTCTGACACGACGCAAGGCAAAAAAACGCTATATTATACAGAAAAACAAACGAAAGAGCTCAATCCGTGAATGGCTGGAGGCCATTGTATGGGCTGTTGTATTTGTCTTTTTAATCAATCAGTTTGTTTTCCAGCTCTATCAGATACCATCACCTTCGATGGAAGATACCCTTCTTATTAAGGACCGGCTGTTTGTCGACAAGGTAGTTTTCGGTCCCCAAATATATCCTGGAGGGCCGAAACTGTTTCAGGGTAACGATCCGCTGAGAAATGATATCATTATTTTTGAAAACCCAGAGTATGAATCCCGGGGGCCCTTTTTTGATATTATCAACCGAATCGTCTATATGATCACCCTTTCATTGGTAAATCTTGATACTGATGAGCAGGGAAACCCTCGCTCGCAGCTGTATGTCAAGCGGGCAATTGGATATGGTGAAGACCAACTGACCTTTCAGAAAGGGGAAGTCTATATACAGCCGGCAGGATTTTCGCAGCCAGTTCCAGAACAGGAGTTTCGCCGTGAGGCCGGGTTAAACCAGGTCGTAAGCCGTCTGTTTAACGAATCCGATTATGACGGGTTTACCGCGTATGCCCGTGTGATAGCATACCGTCATGTGGGTATCACGCCTTCTTCCGAGCTGCTCACACGAGCTCAGCGGGTAGTAGACCGTAATCTGTATGATTTCTATTATATCCAGCGTGAGTATTACCAGACCCTTCACAAGATATCCCCGCACGATGCCAGTGTACACAGTGAGCTAGCTCGCTATACAAACGGGTACTACATCCCGGAAGGATACGTATTACCTCTCGGCGATAATCGAGACAACTCAGCCGACGGTCGGTATTTTGGCACAGTTTCAAACGAAGAAATGCTCGGCAAAGCAGTTTTCCGGTTCTGGCCGCTTTCGCGCATCGGTCTTCTCAAATGAAATCAGTTGAGCAGCTGCTAGGGCAGCTATCTCAATACACAGATTGCCTGCTGTATATCCATGTACCCTTTTGTCGGAAAAAGTGTGACTACTGTGACTTTTTTTCCTGTACCCATCTTGATGAACATCTCTTAACAGCCTTCACCGATCAGGTATGTCGTGAGATAGATAGGGCAAGCACCCTGCGCAGTTCAAACTTCTCTACCTTATTCATTGGGGGAGGGGACCCTGGAGTCCTCGGCCCGCAGCGGCTAGAGCGCATTCTTGACTCCGCAACGCGAGATCGAGTTCCTGCTGAAGTCAGTATGGAGTGCAATCCTGAATCTCTCAGTGACAATCTGCTTGCCGCAGTACAGGGACGAGTCACTCGTTTGAGTGTCGGGGTACAGTCAATACACGAGGAAAACCTCAAACATATCGGACGATCCGCCTCAATAGAGCAAACGCTGCGTGGACTAGATATACTTAGCACCCACAGGGACCACTTTGAATTATCTATAGATCTGATCAATTCGGTTTTTCAGCAGGGCTATTATGATACGCAAGAGGATATACAAACTATCTATGATCTTCTTGAGCCAGAGCACCTGTCAATTTACGATCTGATTGTGGAACCTGGCACCCCCCTCGAACGTCGACTATCGGATAGTACTACAGAATATGAACTGGATGAGAACAACCAGATTGACCAGGAAACAGCTGATTACACGGTGTTGCTTGAATCTCTCGGTTACAGCCGCTATGAAGTTTCAAATTGGGCACGAAAGGGGCGGGTGTGCAGACATAATCAGGGCTATTGGGATATGAAACCGTATCTCGGGATCGGACCATCAGCTGTCTCGCTGCTCTACACGCCAGAAGAGGTATACCATCTCTATGGTGCTAAAGATGTTGAGGCCTACGCCTTTCAGAAAACACCCTTCAGTGATAGAATGTACCAAAGAGAGTTGCTAACAGGTGTCGAGTACCTTGAAGAATTGCTGATCATGGGAATAAGAACCTCATCGGGAGTTTCTTTGTCTAAAATAAACTGCCTGTTTGGCACAGATATTGTTCCTGCAGCAAAACGGGCCATGGCTCCCTGGATTGCAGCCGGATTTGTGAATGAAAACATTGACCAGGTGGTTCAGGTCACTCGAGACGGGTTTGCCTTTACCAATCGTATTTTACTTGACTTAGCGATTGAACTTGAACCGGTTGTACGCCAGTGCACTCCGGCTCTTGACACCTATTTTTGAGCTGTGATACTTTCTCTCATGCTGTAAATGCTGTTTGAACACGAGGAGACCGTATGTCTGGACATAGTAAATGGGCATCGATTAAGCACAAAAAGGGTGCTTTGGATGCTAAACGGGGCAAGATTTTTACAAAAATCATTAAAGAGATTACCGTGGCCGCGAAGCTCGGTGGCGGGGACCCCGAAGCAAATCCACGCCTGAGAACTGCTATTTTAAAAGCCAAAACCGAGAACATGCCCAAAGATAACATCGAACGGGCTATCAAAAAGGGTACCGGCGGACTTGAGGGTGTTGAGTATGTGGAGCTTACCTATGAAGCCTATGGACCTGGCGGGGTGGCCATCATGATCGATGCCCTGACTGATAATAAAAATCGAACTGCGGCCGATGTGAGAAGTGTGCTGACAAAATCCGGCGGTAGTTTAGGCGAGACAGGATGTGTCTCCTATCTGTTTCAGAGAAAAGGTATCATTGCCTATGAAAGTGATCAGTATGCTGAAGAAGATCTCTTTGAACCCGCGTTAGAGGCAGGCGCAGAGGATGTCCGAAACGAAGGTGAAGTCATTGAAGTGATTACTTCCCCGGAGGACTTTTTCACTGTACTAGAAGAACTGCAAAAACAGGGGTTTTCCGAACAGTCTGCAGAACTAACAAAAATCGCAGATACCACAGTCGCACTTGATAACGAAAAAACCACCAAAGCTCTGAACTTAATAGAGCGGTTAGAAGATTTGGATGATGTTCAGAGTGTATCATCTAACCTGGAGATTCCTGACGACTATCAGGAAGATGGACAATAGCAGATGATAATCCTTGGTATCGACCCGGGACTTGCACAGTTGGGGTGGGGACTCATCACAGCCGGAAGTCAGCAAGCCCGAGTGATGCAGTACGGGACCACAGTTACCAAGGCCGGCGAGCGGTTAGAAGATCGTGTATCGCAACTTGCCGCCCAATGCAGCTCACTGATTGAAACCCATCACGTCGATCAGATTGCGATAGAAGATATCTATTTTGTGAAAAACAAAGTAAGTGCCCTTTCGGTTGCCAAAGTCATTGGGGCCGTCTACTACTGTGCAGGCCTGGCTGGGATACCGGTGGTTACCTATTCACCGCTTCAGATAAAAACAACCATTACAGGCATTGGCAGAGCGGAAAAGGCTCAGGTTCAGGAGATGATTCGGATTCTCCTGGGGATGGTTGAAATTCCTGCTCCGGACCATGCAGCCGACGCCCTTGCGGCTGCCCTCTGTCACTTCACTCACATGATTGGCAATGCTCGCCTGGAGAGCGTATGATAGAGGCCGTAAACGGAAAGCTGGAAGCAGTTGAGGATAATCGTGCAGTAATCAGTACGGATGCTCTTGATTTTTCTTGTACCATCAGTCTGCAGACAGCTAGTGAACTTCGTAATCTCGATTCCCGGGAACGTGAGCATATCAAGCTCTATACCTTCTTACACCATAAAGAAGACAGCATGGAGCTGTACGGTTTTTATGATGCTGATGAACGCATGATGTTTTTTGAACTTATCAAAGTACAGGGTGTAGGACCGAAACAGGCTCTTAAAATACTATCTGGCATACAGGTTACCACCTTGGCCGCCGCCCTGGACAGTGGTGATATAACCAGACTTTCCGCGATTCCGGGGCTGGGGACAAAGACTGCTCAAAAAATGGTGCTCTCACTTCGAAATCGGCTTGAAATCTTCTCAAAACATGAGGAAAGTTCATCTTCAGCTCAGAGTATGCCAAAAGTATGCAAGGAGATTCTCAATGCTCTAACCGAGATGGGATACGATAGGAAATCGGCTAAAGAGGCTGTTATGGACAGCTACCAGCGTTTCTACTATGATGGAGCTGACGAGAAGACTCTGGAACATGAAATATTTAGGGCGGCACTCATAAAGTTGGCATAATGGAAAACCAGTACCTTTCACAACAGAAACAGGAAATGGACGATTCTGAGCAACTCATTCGTCCAAAATACTTACACGATTTTCAGGGACAGCAGGAGATTAAAGAAAATCTCCATATATTTATCACCGCGGCCCGGGATCGCGAAGATGTCCTTGACCACGTGTTTATCAGCGGCCCACCCGGGCTTGGTAAGACCACTCTGGCTTCCATTATTGCAAATGAGATGGAGGCTGAAATAAAACTCACATCTGCCCCGGCGCTGGAAAAGCCGAAGGATCTGGCAGGAATCCTGACAACCATAAAAGAGGGCAGTGTGTTTTTTATCGATGAAGTACATCGCCTGAAGCCTGTACTCGAAGAGATGCTCTATATTGCCATGGAGGATTTCGAAATTGACTGGGTTATCGGGCAAGGTCCGGCAGCCAGAACCATCCGCGTTCCCATTCCGCGTTTTACCATGATCGGGGCCACAACCAAAGCAGGTAAGGTAGCCGCACCGCTGTATACCCGTTTTGGTATCACTGCTCGTATCGGGTATTACAACGAAGATGAATTGCAGGCAATTATTAGACGGACGGCAACGATTCTGGAGGCACATATCGAAGATGATGCTGTTATTACGCTTTCAAAGAGTTCGCGGGGAACCCCCAGGATAGCAAACAGATTACTCAAGCGTCTCCGTGATTTTGCTGAGGTGCTTGGTAACGGCGTCATCACCCAGGAGATCGTTGAACAGGGGTTGGACCGGTTAGGTATTGATAATCAGGGACTTGACGCGCTTGACCGCAGAATCCTGGCAACGATTATTGACTATTACAGTGGAGGGCCTGTCGGAGCAGAGACCCTTGCAATATCAGTTGGAGAGGCAATAGAATCTCTTGAAGATTTCTATGAACCCTATCTCATTCAGAAAGGGTTTCTCAAACGCACACCACGGGGAAGGACCGTAACAGAACTTGCTTACGAGCTGCTTGGCAGAGGAACACAATCGAATGGAAAAGACCAGGGACTACTATTTTGATCTCCCCGAAGAACTGATTGCACAGTATCCAAGTGACCGCCGAGGCGAAAGCCGAATGCTGGTACTTGATCGTGAGACCGGGAACCTAGAACATAGTGCAGTGCATGAACTGCACCATTTTATTCCCCCCGACAGTACTGTCGTAGTGAATAACTCAAAAGTACGCAAGGCACGCGTGTTTGGACAGACTGAATTCGGTGGGGTAGTGGAATTTCTGTTTCTCGAAGCCCTTGATAACCGGTATACGTGGAAAGTCATTGTCAGTAAAGCAAAACGACAGAAAGTAGGACGTACATATACATTCTCAGATGCTGTGTTTGGAAAGATCATTTCCGGGGAGCATCAGGAAAAGGTGCTGCAGACCAATGTTGAGCTCAGCGAGGATTTTTTTGATCAGCACGGCCATATCCCGTTACCCCCCTATATCCATCGGGAGGATGAGTTTACTGACGAAAACCGTTATCAGACAATCTATGCGCAGAAACACGGTTCAGTTGCCGCCCCTACAGCTGGTCTTCATTTTACCCACGATATTATTGACCGCTTGACAGCTAAGGGAGTCGATATCGTGCCCATAACCCTCCACGTTGGACCGGGCACCTTTTTACCGATTCGCACTGAGGATATTGCTGAGCATACGATGCACAGTGAACAGTATGAAATCAGCGAAGATGCTGCGAACAGGCTGAACCAAAGCCTACGGGAAGGAAAACCAATTACTGCTGTGGGTACAACTTCAGTTCGTACACTCGAATCTGCATACGACAGTGAAAGCGGGGTGATAGAGCCTGGAATTCGTGCAACACAGCTGTTTATCACACCCGGTTATCAGTTTAACGTGGTAGATCATCTGCTTACAAACTTCCATACCCCACAGTCCACTCTGCTTATTCTTGTATCGGCATTTGCCGGTCGTGAAACAGTACTCTCTGCCTATCGGGAGGCGGTAAACAGGAAATATCGATTTTTTTCCTACGGTGATGCCATGTTAATACGATAACGATACAGCCTGGGAAATCTCTTTGTGGAGTTGTTGTGGAGAACGTGTGCCGTCTACCCGGAAAAACTGTACTCCGTGGGGAAGACGAGTCAGGGATTGTTCGTAACCCCATCGAACTCTTTCCAAAAATTCCTTATGTTCAAACAGTTCCTGGACTCCGTTTCTCTCCTGAATTCTTCTGAGACACTCTTCTACCGGGGTATCAATATACACAATGATCTCGGGATAGGGGAAATAGGCATTATAGGCTGTTACTTGATCTAGAGGACTTTGAACGCTCTGATAGGCGATTGAGGAAAGGATATATCTGTCGCTGATAACGACCTTTCCCTCCGAAAGCTGGTTAACAACACCATCTGGCTTCCGGTAGAGGTGATTGTCCCTATCAGCCGCATAGAGCAGGGCCAGGGAACCAGGGGTGATTTCAATACGTTTTGCCAGCACATCGCGAATGAGTTTTCCCACCGGGGAATCGGTTGGTTCACATGTCAGGACAGCCTCTGTTTCTTGAGCTCTTAGAGAATCGTAGAGCAGCTTAGCCTGAGTAGTTGTTCCCGAACCGTCGAGTCCTTCAAATACAATAAAGTGTTTCAGAATATCCATGCGCATATAATAAACCGTAACCACATAAAAATACTATCCCCTTCACATGTTACCCAGTGTTACTTGTTTCCACTGCGATTGATTTATATTACTATACAGATACTATGTCACGCAGCAAACGGTTCACACATACAACCCTAATTATCTCACTTGCTCTCTTAGTGATGGTCCTTGTCGCTGCAGTGGTGTTCGGATCCTACGCTGAACAGGAAATCAGGGACCGGATCGAGAATGCCCTCAAAGATATTCAGCAGGAGACAGATGTTATCTTTACCTACGAACGGCTGTATGTGGATCCGTTTTCGCGCATTCGACTCGAAGAGGTGCAGCTTGGTTTTTCTACGGCACAGGGTGAGCAAACAGTAGCAGAATTGGATGCTTTGACTGTCTCGTACAGTCTGGTAAATCTCATGTTCTCAGAAGGGCGAAAGGATACTATTATCGATGTAGAATCCTTATCCGGAAACCTTAATCCTGATTCTTTGGATAAACTCACACATTTTGTGCAATACACATTCTCATTGTTTGATCCTGTTGAGGATTTTTATGTGCATACACGGGTTGATTCTTCCCAATTGAGGTATACAGATGATCAGCAGAGTATCTCGGTTCACATTCCAAAAATCAACTCTGTTTTTGCAAATTTAGACCTCTCTCTGGACGTAGCAGATCCCATAGAGGGAACTGCAGATATCGAGGGGCGTACCATCACTTTCTCAACACCGCTGTCGCTTGCTTTTACTTCACTTGAAGACTTTTCTGCTGATATTCCAAACCTGAAGCTCTCTGTTGACGAACAGGAGCTACCTGACACAGCTGTTTCTCTCTCTCGGGAACCAACAAGTCCCGTTTTCCGTGCAGCAGTGCAATCCGGTGATCTTGCAGCTGCATTGGACTATCATCCCCAGCAGAACTATATGGCAGCTGACTTCTCAGCTGATGAACTATCTCTGGATTACTACGGCAGTCTATTAAAGGAAACTGGTCTGCTGCCCTCTGATAGTGAGATACCAGATGCTGAAGTCACTGTAAAAGGTTCCGCTGATTACGATCTTGAGCTTGAGCACCTTATCTATGAAGGAGTGATCTCCGGTTCAAATATAACTCTCCCGCAGTTAGAAGACAGCCTGACTTTTTCAGCAAGGGTTTCTGGGTCCATGGATCACATCATCGCTGAATCGCTGTATGCCGAAACAGGCAACTATACTGTACAAGGGAATGTTTCAACACGGTTTGAGGATCTCCTAGGTGCCTCTGGGCATGCAATCATTACTGATACTGACAGCAAGGAGCAGATAGCTGATATCCAGTTTCATAAGGCTGACCGAAGATTATTCACTACAGCATACTCTTCATTCATTCCTGATGCTCAATACACAGGATTTGTAGATATACAACCTGAACGTATCGAACTATCCGGCGAGCTGTCCTACCGTGATCTATCGTATGATATAACCAGTCAGCTTGATCTGGAAGAAGAACGTATTGCTCTCCGGACTGATGATGAGACTCTCAATGTAAACGTATTAAAAGAGGAATCTCTGTATACTATCGTGGGAACCCTCAAAGAATTTCAATTTCCGGTCGCTGAATTCACTGAGGCAGATATTCCTGATATAACAGGTTCAATGAACATAAACGGTACATACAGCTCTCCAGACGAATGGAATGTGAGGTTGCGTTCTGTTTCGTTTGATGAAATAATGCTCGGGGAGAATCCAGTAGCTCTTTCAGGCTCTTTAGATATCACACCTGAGGCCATTCGTGCCTCTGAGCTTGTCATTGACGACGGGTATGCGCCGCTAAGCGGCAGCGCCTCGGCAGCATATGAGTCGCTCGGTGAAGAGGACTCCATCATTAATGGAACGTTACGTCTTTCGCACGAGAGTGAATCCTACACAATTGATGGAGGGCTGAACGGGAAGGATATGGATTTTTCTGTTACGGCAGAACAAATTCCTTTTGGAAGGTTCATCTCTGCTCAGGATATCGAAGGTCGTCTAGGAGGAGCCTTAGAGATAACGGGAACACCTGATAAATTTGAGGTAGCCGGCGATTTGGAGTTGTCTCAGGCAATTATTCAGGGAATGGAAACAGAGGGGAGTTTTTCACTCAATGCAACCAACACTAGCTTTCAACTGACTAGCAACAGTATTTCTATTGATGAATATAGTCTCGAACAGGTCGATTTACAGTATGAAAGCCTTGAGGGGGCCTTTGATTTTTCAACAAAAACAGATATCGTTTTTGGCGAGAATTCTGTCTCCAGCGGAATAGCAATCTCTGGACAGACAGCCTCGTTTGATTCACTGCTGGGCATCTCTTTTGAGCAGCTCAGTTCATATACAACAACCATGCAAGCAGAGACTTTTGAACTGTCAATCAATGCACAAGAGCGGGAAAACTGGGACGCTGACATCGTGTGGGAACAGGGCAGGTTTGAAATTGCTACCGGGGAAGAGAGAAAGATTACTTTGGAAGGGAATGTTGAAACCGGCGAGTTTCTACTCGGCTTCCGTCCAGCTGACTTCCCGCTGTCCATGGATCTTCAAGGAACATATGAAGAGGGGACGCTCAATGCAACAAGTGATAACTTATCGTTTGATCCGGCCCTGTTTAACATGCTTGAAATGGATATCATCCAATTTGATGAAGGACTAATTGAAGGGAATATCACCATAACCGGAGCAATCGATGATCTTGAGTACTACGGTGAGCTTCTCAGTGACGAGATAACCTTTTCGACAGCGATGACAACTGGGGAACATGTTGTTTCAAATGTGTATGTCTCACTCATTGGTAAGGAGATTATATTCGCTCCCTTCGTCGTTGAAACGCAAAATAATTTTGCAGATGCACAGCTCTCCTTCTTCATTGAGGATATTGTCCCGCAGTCGATCGATCTTTCTCTCGAT
>JBNJDX010000006.1:0-64101 GCA_051745285.1 Spirochaetota bacterium | reverse complement strand
GTTTTTTCGTAATCGTCCGCCCCTTCGTATCATACATCAGCTTCATGTAACCACCAAAGGCTCAAATTGACCACATCTACTGGCATAGTACAGCTGTACCGGGAGTAGAGCAATACGGTATAGAGGGAAATAGTAGTTTTATCAGCGAATGAACACCGGTTTAACGGCTAATAGGTTTCATCAGCATACTCTACCCAGCCACCTGATTTGACAAGGGTTTTATCAAACTGGGAAAGAGAAAAACTGATTTCTATCGATTCGGCTGTATCACTGCTGAAAGTGAACGTTTGCCGCTCTATATCGGTAGAAACAACGGTCTCTTTTCCTGCAAACGTATCAAACAGCTGCTGGATGCGTTCAGGGGGAAGTTCCACTGCCATCATCCCGCAGTTGAACATATTCTGGCGAAAAATACGGGCGAAGCTCTCCCCAATCACGAGATAGATTTCGTTCTCCTCGAGAGCCCAGGGGGCATGTTCCCTGGAAGAGCCACACCCAAAGTTCGCCCGTGTAACAATGACATCGGTTTTGGGAATATCTCTATTGGGATCAAAGCCTTCAAGTTTCAAGTCTTCAAGCAAATATGGGGCGAGAGCACTTTTCGTGATTTCGGTGAGATACCGAGCAGGAATGATCTCATCTGTGTTGATATCGTCTCGATCAAGGAATAGCACCCTGCCGCTGAACTTTTTTTCTGGTTCCATCTGTTATTACCCCCTGTATTCCGGAGAGTGGGCAAGATGTCCGGCAATGGCCGTTGCGGCAGCCGAAGCTGGACTCATGAGATGCAGCATACCGCCTTTGCCCATTCTTCCGTTGAAGTTTCTGTTTGTTGTAGAAGCGCACACCTCGCCGCTTGCAAGGACTCCGCTACTCATCCCGAGACAGGCACCGCAGGTCGGATTAGTCACACAGAAGCCTGCCTGCAGAAAAATCTCAATAATTCCCTCGCTGAGAGCATCGGAATAGACCTTTGGAGTTGCTGGAGCAAGGATTCCGCGGACCCCATCAGCAATTTTGTGTCCCTTAAGAATGTTGGCTGCTTCCCGTAAGTCCTCAATTCTTCCATTCGTGCAGCTTCCGATATAGACCTGATCTACCGGAGTCTTCTCAAACTCGGCGATCGGGCGTACCAGGTCAGGCTTGTAACCATAGGTTGCCGACGGTGCGATAGTACTCACATCAAAATCCAGAACCTGAGTATACTCGGCGTTCTCATCGGCTCTCCATTGGCTAAAGTCCTCTAGCGCGGCTTCTTTGGAGGGGTAATCCTCCTGAATGAATTCCCACAGGTAGTCCACCGTCGTCATGTCGGGATAGCAGATACCAGTTGTTCCCCCGGCCTCTATAGCCATATTACTTAAGGTCATACGCTCTTCCATGGTGAAACTGTCGATTACAGGACCGGTGAATTCAATAACCTTGTTAGTCGCTCCGTTGACCCCGATACTGGCAATCACCGAGAGAATGACATCTTTGGCGAATACACCCGGTTTGAGACGTCCGGATACATGAATCTTCATTGTTTCAGGTTGTTTGAAGCTGCAGACCCCTTTTAGAATGCCAACTTCCAGGTCGGTTGTCCCTACGCCAGCGGCAAAGGCGCCGAAGGCCCCGTGGGTGCACGTATGAGAGTCGCCCATGATAACCGTGAAACCGGGACGAACAAAGCCCTTTTCCGGGAACAGTGCATGGCAGACACCGTTAGCACCAATATCAAAAAAATCCTTTATGGCATGCCGGCGTGCCCACTCCCGCATGATCTTTCCCTGTTCGGCAGTTTTTGAGTCCTTAGCCGGTGTGACATGATCAATAACAGCCTTGATCTTATCCGGGTCGAACACACGGTCCTTTCCCCGTCTTACCAGATCATTGATGGCAATTGGGGTTGTTATTTCGTGGCAGAAGACCCGATCAAGAGATAAGATACTAATCTCTTCTCCCTGTTTATCCACCAGATGGGCGGCGAATATTTTCTCTGCAGTTGTTTTTCCCATATTTCCTCCCTAAGCGTATGTATGTTCAGCGGTTTTTGCTGAACATTCTTGGCGGTGAGATGACCCAGATTGCTTTGAGCTGGTTCTCTCCAACATTTTCCAGTATATGGGGGACCCGAGAGGCGAACGTGACGCTGTCATGTGCCTGCAATTGGTAGGTCTTGCTTCCGTAGTGCAGAATTGCAGTGCCCTCCATAATCAGTCCGGTCTCCCTTCCCGGATGTCCGAACTCGCTGCTTCCTTTCCTTCCCTGCGGTGGAACAGTCAGCTCGATAATCTCATAAGGAAGGGTGTCGGATGCATCCACAGAAGGTGAAACCTGCTCATACAACACATCCCGCAGTCGGACACCGTCTCGCTCGTTCTTACGGACAATGCTAACTTCCCTCGGTTGTTTTATCTCTTCAAAGAGGTACTCCGGATCGATTTCCAAGGCTTCGGTAATTGACATGAGGGTATCAAGGGACGGGGAAATGCGGTTGTTTTCTATTTGGGAGAGCAGGCTGCTGCTGACCCCTACCACGGCAGAGAGGGCTTTTAGGGTAAAATTCTGCCGCTCCCGCACCTGTCTGAGTTTATCTCCAAAGCGGTAGGCGGTATGTCGCTTTTCACTCATTGAATTCGTTTCCCTACTCCTGTTTATATATACTGAAACTATATCAGTATATATAAACAAAGTGTACCAGGCTGTCAAGATATGAAACCCCCGAAAAACCGAAAAGAGTTGCTTCTTCTACCCCTGGCAGGTATGCTGGCAGATGTAAGGAGAATCATCCGGCACCTGGTGCCGGGTCTTGGAGGGAATGATATGTATGTTTCACACAGAGATGATATTACAAAACGGCGCATCGATATTTCGACTGCCAAAAATGTTGAAAAACAGGTTCTGGTAGGTCCTCAGCAGGGATGGGATGACTATGTTATGCGTATGTTCACCCTGGGGGAAGGGGGATTCACCCCTCTCCACGATCATAACTGGCCTCATATCATTTACGTGGTGGAGGGAGAAGGCCTATTGCACGTAGATGAAAACGAACACCGCCTGAAACCGGGCTCAACAGCCCTGGTGCCAGGCGGTGCCACACACCAGTTTCGTAACACTGGCGCGACAGAATTCGTGTTTATCTGTATGGTCCCCAAAGAAGGGGATTCTTAGAGACGCTACGACACGCCCAGAACATCAGAAATTGCCTGCTCAAAACTCTGTTTTGGCAAAGCGCCCATGGCAGCCTGGGGCTGTCCCTCTTTCGGTACAAACAGTACGGTAGGAATGCTCTGAATGTTGAACATTCCAGCAAGCTGCTGCTGATCTTCGGTATCGACTTTGTAGATATCAAGTTTGTCTGCGTATTCCTCAGAAAGCTGCTCAAGTACCGGGGCTACCATCTTGCACGGCCCGCACCAGTCAGCATAGAAATCTATGATGCAGGGTTTTTCGCCCTTAAAGTTCCACTCTTTGCTCTCTTCCCAGTCAAAAATCTTCTCTTTGAATGTTTCTAGTGTTAAATGTTCCATGTTTTACTCCCGTAATTATGTTGTTATGTATGTGTTCTGCATTTATGACTAAAATACTAATAAATACGAAAAAGTCAAATCAAACTGTCAGGGCATAGTCATTGGCTATCGGAAGGTTTCGATTTGTTATACTATAGTTGTGGGAGATCAGTGATTAATTCAAGGGGGAGAAATAAGATGAGGCGTATGGGTATTCTATTCCTGATACTGTTGACTGCAGCCGTTCAGCTTGCTGCAGAAGATGAGAACTGGAATGCGGGGAAGGCATCACTCAGTGGTGCCACTGGTGTCATAATACTTCCAAGTGCGAGAATTGACGATGCGGGAACCACCCTAGTGACGAGCGGCTATTCAGTGCTCTACTCACGTAGTGGTTTTGCACATATCCCTTTTTTGCGGCTTGGGTTCACAAATGGGCTTGAGCTCCATGGAGCGACTGAAATTATCAATGAGAGTTTTGATCTGTTGCTTGGAGGGTCCTGGAGATTTCTCCAACGTGAGCAGAGCGCTTTTGCTGCCGGACTGGAGACTTATATAACAGGTATGCCGCAGCAATATGATGTTGCCGCCCATGGCTATTTTGTTACTACCTTCCAAGGACGTTTCATTGACTTCCCGGCGACTACAACACTGCTTTTGGGGTATACCTTTGATTGGGAATGGACGAGCGATATCAATTTTGCAGTAGGGTTTGAAACCCCGTTTTTCAGTGAAGTGTTAGGAAGGGGAATCGATTTTTTACTGGATTTCGGTAATGTTTCTTACAGCAGTAATCCGAGCGGCGGTAAGGCCGAGGAGAGAGGATTGGTCAATATTGGACTCCGTCTTCTCCCGATAAAGCTGTCCCCCAATATTTCGCTTGGGGCAAAGCTCGCAGCACTTGACCTGTTTGATGCTTCCGGAAGGGCCATTAGTTTGTCAACGTCGATAACCATAGGTCAGTAGGCGGGCGCTTTTTTGTGAATTCTCAGTGCAGTTATTTGTAAGAGTACGAGTGTGGCAATAAGTGCCAGGAGAAACACAGGGATGGTCTCCAATCCAAGCCGCTCGGCAAGTATCCCGGCAAGAGCGGGAAGAAGTGAGTTACCCAACCCGGCACCCGCTATCTGCATGCCGATGGTGTTTGTTGAATGTCGGTGGCCAACCCTGTGAAACGTGCTGGAAACCAGTCCGGGAAAGATGGGAGCCACAGCAAAACCGAGCAGGATAATGGCGCCGATACTAGCCCAGTCCCCTGCATTCGACCAGAGTAACAATCCGCCAAGAGCTGAAAGGGCGATGCCGCTGTTAACCATGACCGGTGATCGCAGTTTATGTGCGTACAAACCGGCAAGGATGCGGCCGACAGTAAACATGCCCCAGAAACTGCCTGTGAGAATACCGGCAATTTCACTGGATATTCCGCGCGACTCAGTGAGCAGGGTATAGGTCCAGTGGCCGAGAGTGAGCTCAATACCGGCATAGATGAAAAACAGCAGGAAACTCAGCCATGATCGGCGGTTTTTCATCGTCTCAAGGAATGCCGTCCCCTCCTCAGATGGGTTTGATTCTTCCTGCTGCTCGGCAGCTTTCGGTGCTGTAGTATTCCACACGGATGCGGTCGCAAGAAAACAGAGAGCCAGGATCACCTGGGCAGATCCAACAATTGCATAACCTACTTTCCAGCTGTGAAACACATTTATACCCATAGTCATAATAAGCGGGCCGGAAGTAATACCAATTCCAAAGCTGGCATGCAGCCACTGCATGAGGCGCTCGTTGTAATGCCGGGCGACGTACGAGTTGAGTCCGGCATCAATAGCCCCGGCTCCCAGGCCGGCAAGTACACCCAGAGTGGGGATGAGCCACCACTGGGGGGCAAGAGTATATCCGATAAGGGCGATACCTGTAGCCGCACAGCTGGCAGCAAGCAATTTTCCAACCCCCAAAAACTTGATAACAGCTCCGCTGGTAAAGCTTGAGAAGATGTATCCCGCGGTGATACAGACAAGCAGAACGCCGAGTGAGTCGAGCGGTTTTGAGAAATAAGCTCGCATAGACGGCCAGGCTACCCCCAATAGTCCGTCAGGCAGGCCAAGGCTGATAAAAGCAATGAAAGCTAAGATGATGACCGATTTCTTTCCTGTGTTTCCCATACTACATCCTACAAGATTCTTAAATGTGCATTGGTGTATCGGGCGATGATCTCGGTTGCCAGTGAGAAAACACCCTCTGTCATTGTATATCGAAAAATAACGAGAAGTACAATTCTAAGAGACAAGTCCGTCTAAAAGAATTTTGCTTCCAATACTAATGAGAACTACAGCTCCTATGAGCTGGGCTTTCTTTCCGAGAAATTCATGCCCCCACTCGCCAAGAAAGACTCCGAGCATTGACAACAGAAACGTTACTGTGCCGATGATGACAGCTGGAGTGAGAATGCCTGTTGAGGTGCAGGCAAAACTGAACCCGACTGCTGCGGCATCGATACTTGTTGCAATTGACATAATCAGAAGAATAGGAAGACTCAGCTGTGTTTCAACCTGTTTTTCTCCCTGATCAACCCTAATTGCACCGTACATCATCTGCAAACCGATTCCTGTCAGGACGGCGAAAGCAGCCCAGTAGGCAATTTGTCCGATGAAAACCATTGCCTTCTGTCCGGCAATCCAGCCAAACAGGGGCATTGCCGCTTGAAATCCCCCAAAAAACAGCGCAATCCGGGCGGCTTTCCTGATATTCACTTCACTCATGGTTGTACCACTGGAAACAGAGGCAGCAAAGGCATCAATCGCAAGAACAACAGCGATCATAAAAATTGACACCAGATTCATGTGCGCCTCTCCATATGCGGTTATGAGCTAGAATGCCTTCTCATGCTAACGTGAAGTGAACGTTGCGGCAAGAGCTGCAATTGAAGCTACATCTGTTTTGTGGTATATACCTGGTATCGCGTGGTATGGACAGCGGGAGCGGGAGGCTGCAGGTACCACTTGGGAGGAACACAAAAGCATGGAGTCAACTGAGCACCGCTGCAGATCTGCAGTTTTTCTTGACTGGGATGCTGTTGCTTTTCAACAGTCGCAACAGGCTGTTGCCAAAGGCCAGGAGGTATCGCACAGTCACAGGCTTGTCAGGGAACTGGGACGTCTTTCACAACATCATCTTCTGTGTCTTCTTTGTTCAGGAGAAAGTGTATCTGAGAGTCGTGACCTGCTGCAACAGGTGCGTGCCGCAGGTATTCCTTATGAATGTTGGAATCAGCGTTGGGAAGATGAAAACCTGAAAACTGCAGCCGATAGCTTAGAAGTCATGCCTGCTAAAGCAATTCTCATTACAAACAATATACTCCACGCAAAACACTCCCTTAGGGCTGGTTTTACAGTGTTATATCTGTTGCAAGGAGAACGGTCGCTCCAGTTCGATGACCTGCCAGCCGATCTTCTTCTGTTTCATACCCTGACGGAGGCAGCCGACTGGCTGGAAAGTCATCCCAAAGGACAGCAGTCGCTGCATGAGGCGATCAAACACGGAGCAGGGGTTATTCAGCATGGCGGTCTTACGGTGTTCCCCACCGAAACTGTCTATGGTCTGGGAGCAGACGCTCTGCAGCCGGAAGCTGTAGCAAAGATTTTTTCGGCTAAGCAGCGTCCCTTCAACGATCCGCTCATTACTCACGTTGCCAGCGAACAGCAGGTGAGGATGCTGGTACAGCAGATTCCCGAAAAAGCAGAACGCCTTATGCAGGCCTTCTGGCCGGGACCGTTGACACTGGTGATGGAAAAATCCTCGGCTGTACCTGATATTGTGACTGCCGGAAATCCCACGGTAGCTATCCGGATGCCTGGAAACCCGATAGCACTTGAACTGATTCAATGTAGCGGCACTCCAATTGCTGCTCCGAGTGCGAATACATTTGGCAAGACAAGTCCAACGACAGCGCACCACGTTGCAGACCAGCTTGAAGGAGCCTACGAGGCCATCATCAACGGTGGTGCATGTCGAGTCGGGGTGGAGTCGACTGTCCTCTCGCTTGTCACCGACCCCCCAACGTTGCTTCGACCTGGCGGAGTTACCATTGAGAACATTGAAGAGATTATCGGCCATATTACTGTGACAGGATCTGATGAGAAGATCATCTTTGACAGCCCTGGCATGTTCCCATCCCACTATGCTCCCAAAACGCCTATGATAGTCACTCCTGAACCGCAGAACTATGCGCATGAACCGAATATAGCAGTCATGCTCTTTGGTCCCCCGCAAACCGACTACACCGGTAAAGTCTATGTTCTCAGTGCCCGGAGAGATCCCGCGGAAGCTGCTCTCCAGCTCTACCAAACGATGCGGAATATTGACCGGGAGCAGCTTCGCCTCATTGTGGCTGAAAAACTCCCGTCCGAGGGTCTAGGAGCAGCGGTTAATGATCGTATGAACAGAGCTTCCCGACGCTGAGAGTCTGTTTGCTCTAAAAAGCCGTAATGGGATCAGAAACAGAGCTTGCGCCGGTATAACATACGCCATATTATGAAGATATTGATGTATCCTGTACTAGATGCACAGTAGCCAGCCATATGATGACCGGTTTCGTGGAGGAAGGAGAGGTTGATGAGTGACAAAAAAGATGAAGTGGCCCCCTGTGGAGTGTTTTGTGCGGCTTGTCCATCATTCAACCTGTCATGCCTTGGGTGTTCATCAGATAATCTGGATCAGAAACGGACTAGCAAATGGAATTGTAGTATCCGCCGGTGCTGCTATGAAATGAAACATATTGATTACTGCGCATACTGTGAACATGTTCCATGTAAGCTGTTAGACAAGAAATTGATCAGATCACATGAGGGTGATCCTCGATTCGCATACAGACACAAGATTCCTGAGGATATGCAAGGGATAAGATCACTTGGTATCGATGCATTCATACAGCAAAAGAAAAGAGAGTATACATGCACATATTGCGGCGGTAGTGTCTCTTTTTACCGCTATACATGCAACCGATGTGGAGTAAAAATAGCTCGATAACATGTATACCTGTTGCTTAACAGCAGGTGCCTTGCTTATTTTCGAGTTGGCAATACAATTCGAACAGTTTAACACTACAGAGTCATCACTACCGGGATTAATTAATGGGCCTCTTGCTTGCATCTCTTCCCTTCGCTTCCCCATGATCCTACCTAGACAATATCTCCTTTTGGCATTCTCCAACTTCCCCCCCCCAACCGGGTTCTGGTCTCTCTCACCCTCTCTCTGCTTTTTCCTCTGTTCGTTGTACCGTCTTTTGCCTTTCGGTGGACGACCAAGGACAGGTCCTGCCATCCTGATGCCATGCTTTTTACAGAAAACTGTATCCTACCGATTTGGGTAATGCTAAAACCGCTTTTTGCACTGAGCTACGTGCTTCCTATGGTCCTAGCCTTTAAGATGTCCTTTGAGCGGGAGAATGAAATCTTTAAGAGAACATTGCTTCTCATCAGGCTTTCAGTACGTCAGCAGCATCATCCTACAGGCGCAATGATTTTTGTTGTTTTGGGTTACTTTCTTTGCACCGCAGGTCTGCATACAACCGTATAAACTATATGCATTCTAGGTAGTTAATACCTTCTCAGGAGGCTCTAACAGTCAAAGAGAAGCTTTTCATGAAAATGCATTTAGAGACCAGTCTGACTACAGATATACAGAAGACCCTCGTATGGCGAATGATAGAAAATGGAGGGGTTATTGTTGATCAGTCTTTACTATGAACTCTCCTTTGCCTTGAGAAAACAGGTTTGAGCTCGGTCCCTGCTTTTTCCCGCGCGATCCTATCATGTTACCGGAAAATGATCCAATCATCCTCTCATCCACAGCTTCAAAGCGTATTTCTAAATCGTAGCTCATGGCCATAATCGTTAAGGTTTCTGTGATATGCATGAAGAACAACTCTCCTGTAAACACCTTACCTGGAGATGCTGTTCCATTTACAGTGATATAGGCAAGCGCTCCTTCATTCTGGAACATCGTCCCGAATCCACCATATCCTAGGATTGTATTTACCTCATCCGATTTCATGGTATGAGAAGATGCCATGATGTAGCTTGTCTTACCGTCTATCCATCCGACAGGCACCGGGTCCAAAGTGCGGTTATCTGTTTCACCCTGCATAAGTTCACGGGAGAATCCCTTAGAAAGCGTGTATTCATCACCATCTATGGTGATTGAAAGGCAGTAGTTGCCGTCCTGGGCGAAGACCTGCATCCCTGAAAAAGTACCTGCAGCCAGCATGAAAGCGAGAAGACACCATATTCGTTTTCTGTAACTCATAGACCCTCCCCTCAAAAGTTATATTTGTACATACCGCTTATGGAAAATATACCATGAGCAGTAATAAACCACACCTATCCGCTTTGAAACATGTGAATTCTGGCCTCCTAATCACATGTCTTTCCTCATAGATATTTCCCATACAGCTCGTTCATCGCATAAAAGAAGCTCTCATTTGCGGCGAATCTGCACCTTCACATACACCCCATTCGTTTCTTCTGTCGGCTCTGTATATTCAGTAACAGCTATTCCACTTATAGTAGAAAGTTGTGACCATGGGCCCAGGACATTGGAATAGTTGGTGGCAATTGGTTCTCCAGAAAGTATGGCAAGCATTATTGTATACAATTCATCTTCTTCCATTGGAATCCCAGCATGTTGGGTGAAGGGTCCCCATCCAGCCAGGACTAATTGTAATGGAGGCATTTCAGGATCATAGCAGTTTACATGGTGTATATTCTCAAGTGGAGGGGGATACGAAAATACAATCATGCTAACATCGGACTGTGAAGCGTCGTTAGGAATTATCACATAGATTTCCCCATCAATTTTGCTGAGAAGTTCAGTACCCTCACAATCTGGTACAAGGGTGGTATTGTTATACAGTCCAGACGTGCCATAATAGTATGTTTCATCAGAAGTCAAGGTCATCTGCACTCCGGTAGAATAGTAATGAGTTTTGAGTATGTCATCTAAGTATGTTGGATTGTAGTATGTGTATTTAGTTTCGAAGCTCACTTGAATTTCTGGAAACTTGTAGTGCTGTACGGTAACATGCTTTGCTTCCAATCCGGTTGACTTCACTTCCCTCATGATGAACTCAAGCGATCTCCATTTACCCGGCAGCAATTCTTTGGCCCTGGCAGTAACATTGCCATGCGCAGGCGGTTGGTCTAGATCTGAACGAAGCAGTTTCGGGACTTTCTCATCAAAGGTGTTGAAGACAGCTTGCACTGTTCCTTGTGCGGAGGTGGTTCCCTCAAGCGGTTCTATTTCGCTGTGCGATGGAAGGGTTCCCTCCAAGGTCCAGAAGATTGGCTTCCCAGCAACTCTCTCCGGGGGAAGTTCTTCTCCAAGACAGAGAATCACTAAAAAGGCAGATACATCATTGTGAGGAACAAAATCAAAGGTGAGTGCAGCAGTTGCCTCGTTTTCAAAGGGATTCGGAGAACCAGACGGACTTTCCGGCCATCGTCTGCTGAACATGTGGTCGTCCATGGTGATTTCAAGGTTGTAGCTGTTGAGCACTACGGAAGCAGCGACAATTGCTTGAATCGCTTCATCCCAAGTCAGCGGGATTCCTATGATTTCTCCGATCTGCCCAGTGATAAATGAACGGACATCAGCAGTCATTTCAACGGCCATTTTCAAATCCCGCAGATAGGTTTCCACATTTCTGGGCTGGTGAACACCTGTAGAAGCTGCACGGGGATTGAACGGTTCTGCAAGCATGACGGCACAGCTTAATAAGTAAAACTGAATCGGGTCCAGGTATCCATCTGCCCAGACAGGATCAGTTTCAACGTAGAAAGGTGTCCGTTTCACCCGTTCATGGCCCAGCATAAGAATTAGAGCGGGGATTATCTCTTGTGCGGTATAGGCTTCCTTTCCCATTAGTTCATTGAAGCCACTTGTTAGCAAGGCATGGTTGATTGGCGTGTTGTTCGATCTGCTATACGCTCCCCATTGTTTCATGGACTCAATAAAAGATTCCAAAGTAACAAAGTGTCCCTTCTCATATCCTCTTGCCATAGCATGGACAGAATCAGGGAATATTATGGGTTCTTTGTTGCCCAAAAGTGCCAATACATGGCTCTCTGATCCGTACTCTCTGTACATGTCAAGTGCTGTAAAAAAATCTTTAATGATTTCTGTAACATCTCCAGAGGGATTATCCACTTCGTCGTATATCTGTTCGACAATTCCTTGAATGGCTTGTCGAGTCATGACAGGCTCGCCAAGGTGATTTTCAATGCTGTTCGGACTATCACAGCTTAGAACAGCCATACCCGCCAACACAAATAAAACAATGAACTGTACTAATCGAAACAAAGCGGTTCGGTTCATGGTAATACCTCTTGTGTATGGTAAGTAACACACAGTATCCACTACTTCATACAGTCATTAGCTAAGTTTGGAATTTCACGTCTTCCATATATCTCAGATCAGTGACATCCTTGCCGGGCTTTTGCGGTTATCAACAGGCATAAAAAGTAATATAGTGAAAACCTCTCTATGATTCCAAGTATAGATCTATTCTTTTTAATACACAAGAAAATTGCTTCTCATAGACGTTTACCGCGCGTCATACCAGTTACTAGATGAATCTCCTTGTGAGAATATGAAAACCATTGGTATAATGCCTCATGCAAAAGAAAAAAGTTGTGATTATAGGGGCTGGCTACGGAGGGCTGAGTGCCGCGGCATTTCTTGCCCGTGACGGTTTTGATGTAACAGTACTCGAAAAGAATGAAGAGGTCGGTGGCAGAGCCCGCTTGTGGGAGAGCGAGGGGTATTCGTTTGATATGGGCCCCTCCTGGTATCTCATGCCGGAGGTCTTTGAGCGGTTTTTTTCCCTGTTTGATCACAAGAGTGAAGATTTCTACACTTTAGGCAAACTTGATCCCTACTATAAGGTGTTTTTTAGCCCGGAAGAGTCGGTATTAATCCGTCCCGATCTGGCGGCAAATGCCCGGGTGTTTGATGCATTTGAACCCGGGGGAGGTGAGGCTCTCAGACGGTACGTGAAAGAAGCTTCGTACAAATACAACGTGGCTATGGAAAACTTTCTCTATCGGGAATACAAAAAGATTACTGATTTCTTCAATAAGCAGGTGGTCTTTGAGGGCACAAAACTGCATGTGTTCAAAAAACTCGATGCCTACGTCCGAACGTATGTGCAAGACAGAAGAGCCAGACAGATCCTTGAGTACGCGATGGTATTTCTTGGAACTGACCCAAAAGCGGCTCCGGCATTGTATTCAATCATGTCCCACGTTGACCTTGAGGGAGGAGTCTATTTCCCTAAAGGCGGCATGAACGGAGTTGCTCAAGGGATAGCACAGCTATGCAAAGATCTCGGAGTGACCATCCACACCGATCAGGAGGTTATCTCGCTGCAGACATATGGCGGCCGGGTAACCTCGGTTGTTACGCGCAACGGGTCATTCCAGGCCGATGTCGTTGTCTCCGGAGCTGACTACCAGCATGTTGAGTCGATGCTCCTGGATGTTGCAGACCGTTCATACTCTGAAAGCTACTGGAAAAGGCGGGTTGTAGCTCCCTCCATGTTCATTGCCTATCTGGGAATCAGGAGGCGTCTTGAGGGGCTTGAGCATCATAATCTGTTCTTTCAGGAGAAGTGGGAAGAACATTTTGATACCATTTTCAAGCATCCTTCCTGGCCGCAGGACCCGTGCTTTTACTTGAGCTGTATTACCAAGACAGACCCCTCAATGGCACCACAAGGGTGCGAAAATGTGTTTCTGCTTGTCCCCACTGCTCCCGGTCTTGACGACACGGATGATACAAAACGAGAGGAGTACTACCAGCACGTCATTGAGCATGTCGAGAAGATAACTGGTGAGTCACTGAGTGACGATGTTGCTCTAAAGCGCATATACTCACATAGGGATTTTATCAGCGACTATCATGCCTACGGAGGAACAGCGCTTGGTCTGTCTCACACACTGCTGCAGACGGCAGTCTTCAGACCCTCCCACAAGAGCAAGAAGGTAGCAAACCTCTTTTCAACCGGACAGTATACACATCCTGGCGTAGGGGTCCCCATGACCCTGATTGCCTCTGAGATTGTTGCAAAGAGAATCCAGGAAGAGCTTTGGAAGTCGGTTTGAAGGGTGTAACAGGGGTGAGGTCTCGCATATATGGAAGTAAGCGGCAATAAGCAGCAGCAGATATTTAAAGCTGGCAGCAAAACCTATTATACGAGCTCACTCCTGTTCCCTCGGAAAAAGCGACAGGAGGTCTCTGTCCTGTATGCCTTTGTTCGGGTTGCAGACAACTATGTTGATGCTGTCCCCCAGGATAAAGAGGGCTTTTACCGCTTTAGCGCCGATTACCGCGAGGCCTGGAAGCATGGCCTGTCCTCTGATAGGAGGGTCATCGATGATTTTATTGCGCTGCAGCGGGAGAAACAGTTTGACCCCTCCTGGACAGAGGCCTTTCTCCATTCGATGGAACTTGATCTCTTCAAGCAGGCCTACGAGACCATGGATGAGACACTTGAGTATATCTACGGTTCAGCAGAGGTAATAGGCTTGTACATGAATCGAATTTTGGGAATTGCTCATGAGGCCGACGATTATGCTAAGCTGCTCGGCCGTGCTATGCAGTATATCAACTTTATTCGTGATATCGACGAGGATGTAGCACTGGGGCGAAGATATCTTCCCAATCTCCCCGAAGGGCTCCAGGATCTTTCAAAAAGTTCGTATGAACGCTGTCCAGAACTTTTTACCAGCTTTATCAGGGAACAGATCGATCAGTATGAGATCTGGCAGCAGGAGGCTGAGAAGGGGTATACGTATCTCCCGAGGCGGTACCGGATTCCCATCGTTACAGCTGCACAGATGTACCGGTGGACAGCCAGGACAATTTGGGAGAATCCCTCGGTAGTCTTTGAGCAGAAGGTTAAACCGTCTTCGGGTAGAATTTTCAGCCAGGCAGTACGCGTACTGTTTGCAGGAGGGAGAATATCATGAGCCAAAACAGGGGGTCGTTTCCAAGTCAGGGGTACTATACATGGGTACCTCGGCTGCTGGCTCTTTTTTATGCTGTAGGGCTGTTGGGCCATACTTGGGACCGTACTCGGGAGCTGATGATTACGCTGACTCCGTATATGATACTTGCAACCATAGTGCTGGCTGTCATTCCGTATGTTGTTCTTCGTGACAAAGGAGTACTTCTTTGGGCTGCAATAACCGGGTTTATCACACTTGTTCTGGAAATTATCGGGGTGAAAACAGGAATGATCTTTGGTTCGTACGAATACGGCCAAACGCTCGGGTTACAATTACTTGAGGTTCCTTTGCTTATTGGTATGAACTGGATCATCGTTGTTCTAGGAGCGCTGGCAGTGTTGGAGCGGCTGACTAACCGCATCTGGCTCAGGATTGCAGGCACAGCCGTTTTTACTGTCCTGTTCGATATCGTTCTGGAGCCGGTAGCCATTGAGCTCGACTACTGGAGCTGGAGCGGCGGGGCTATTCCACTGCAGAACTACATTGCCTGGGGCATCATATCTGCTTGCTGTGCTGGCCTGTTTCAGGGAATGAAGCTCTCCTATCGGCGAAATACCGTTGTCCTGAGTATCTTGGGTATCCAGCTGCTCTTTTTTCTCGGGCTCAACCTATTTGTAGTCAGTTAAGTAAGAAGCAGCAGGTGGAGTCCACCTGCGAGGGCCGCAGCAAAGAGTCCGCTGAGTGCGTTGACTGTATCATTGGTTATCCAGGAGAGACCTCTGTGTCTGGGAAGCAGTTGACCGTTAACCTGCGCGCGCTCGGTGATAATGCCTTTATCGGGAATAATATAGTGAACCTGAAGCGTTGACCCGAGGAGACTGTCTACGAGGGACGCAAGAAAACCTGCAAGGGTGATAATGACGGTTGTTACTACTCCGGCAGCAAGGGACCCAGTACTCCACGTTCTTCCGAGAGCGAACAGCACTCCGACACTCAAAGCCCCGGAGCCGGCCATGATTGTTCCCAATGCTGTTATGCCCCCTGAAATACCCGATTCAACAGGCCTCCCGGTGGAAATAGAAACAGGACGACTGCGACTGAGAAAACCGATCTCACTTGCCCAGGTATCTGCTGTAGCCGCTGCGACAGTTGCACCAAAAATACTAGCAAAAACCGGATGGGCGGTCACACCGTACAGAAGAGCTGCCGCCAGTGCTGTACCGGCATTGGCAACCACCTGAACAGCGTCACGTACACTATGCTTCGCATGAAGCTGCTTGAGCCGTTCCTTGCGAATAGTGCCGAGTTTGCTGAACACAGAAGAAGTGACAAAGAAGAAGGCCAGGATCCCCCAGAAAAGCGCTCCGGCTGCAAGCCAGATGCCAGCTCCGATCATTGCCCCGGCAGCTCCTCCTGTTCGCGACAGGGATCTTCTTCTGTAGGCTGCTGAGGCAATCAGAATATTGACTGCAATAATAACAAGCGTCATAGATGTTCCTTTTAACCTGAGCCTGCTGCGGTGAAGGCATTGTACACAAAGGCGGTTATGATGGGAACAGTTATGTTATCCAGACCGAAGGGCGTGAGCAGCTCTACAAGGGCTGCTGTGACTGCGATACCCACAACTGCAACTATCGCCAGAGGGGCAGCAGACCAAAGGTTGTTGAGTATAAACACAACAAGAAAACTGACCGCGAACATGGTGAGAGTTCCGGCGAGTGTCTTTGTTCTACCGTCAATTTGAATCTCCAGGCGGCCGAAACGTTTCCCGACCAGCGCAGCTAGACCGTCAGCGTATCCCATGACAAGTACTCCAACGCCGCCGGCATAGAGAGAGATCGCACCGGTGTAGCCTAGGACTACCAGGATGAGAAGTGTTATGGGGAAATACACGGTTCCCAGATTTTTTCTGTTGTCAGCCAGTTCTATGGCGGGAATGAGATGGTACTGGTAGGAGACGAGATTTGCTACGATAAAAAACAGCGGGCCGATGACTGCATAGGTGAGCTCTGTGAAGAACCCTAAGAGCAAAAACCACCAATTTGAGACTAAGATATGGACAATTTTTCTCGTGACCCATGTCGGGGTTCTAGTAACTTTATGTACTGTCAAAGCAAAGACCAACACGATCCCGACAAAGCCAAAAGAAGCGATGATGCCAAGAATATTCATGCATGCAATATAGTAAAGCTGTCGAGATAGTTCAAGATGTTATCTGTGTAAAGATAACAAATATATACTAATTACATTATATGGGCATTTGAAGACGAGGTGCCTATGTTCGTCGCCCTAAGGGTTACAACCTGTCAACAAGAATGGGTGATTCCCAATTCCTACGGTTATTTGTTATTAACGGCTGAAAAACTTCCGTGTTAATTGAGTGAAATTCCTGTGGATGGATGGACCAATGACTGGCGGTACTGCTACGATTACCCGGTGTACTCACGGCCTTCCGATGCTGGAGAGTGGAGAGAGAGTGACGTGCAGCAGCTTCAGCGTTATATGATAACAAACAAAGGAGTTAATGACCGTATGACTTCAAAACAACGGCTGATAGCAGCCCTGAACCGGGAGAGTACTGACCGACTGCCGGTGACGACTCACCACGTTATGCCCTATTTTTTAGACACCTATATGGGGGGGATCACGAACGAGGAATTTTTTGACACCACCGGGCTGGATCCCATACATTGGGATACGAGTGTAAAGCCCGATGCGTCTCAGGGAGCATATACTGCTCCTGAAGCAGAGCATATAGATCCTTTTCCTATTATCTCAGATAGCTGGAGAATACAGTCTGAGAAGATTCCCGATTCGCGGTTTGAAACGATACGCAAGACCATTGTTACTCCCAGGGGCGAGCTGACTGCCGTTATTCAGGGAAACGGCTACACCGACTGGGTGGCCGAATGTCCGTTAAAGGAGAAAAAGGATATTGAACTGTTCGGGGAATTCCAGACGATGCCGATCTGCGATGTTGAAGCAGTGAATCAACAGGTAGAAGAGATTGGTCAGTGGGGAATTGTGCGGGGTTCAATTATTTCCAACGACATCTACGGGCAGCCGGGATGCTGGCAGGATTTTTGCTGTTTGCGCGGCACCGAACAGGCTATCATGGACACCTTTGATGACCCCGAGTGGGTGCACGAGGCCTTGAGAATAATTCAAGCACGAAAACTCCACTACGCTCGCTCTCTGCGAGGGGCAAGATATGATGTTGTTGAAATGGGGGGAGGAGATGCCTCCACTACGGTCATCAACCCCGATATCTTCAGACGTTTTGTTGCCCCGTATGATGAGCCGATCATTCGTGCGGCTCAGGATGAGGCCGGGATTCCCATAACGTATCACACGTGCGGGGGAATGATGCCGATTCTTGAAGATATTGCTGGTATGGGGCCGGTTGCAATGGAGACGTTCACTCCCCGCGAAATGGGTGCAGATGTCGATCTTGCAGAAGCCAAAGAGCGCATCGGCGATCAAGTATGCATGATAGGAGGCTTTGATCAGGCCCATTATTTCTACGGATGCTCCCCCGAGGAGACCCGTAAGAAGGTCAGGGAATGCTTTGAGGCCGCTGGAGCAGGAGGAGGATATATTCTATCCCCCTCAGACCATTTCTTTGATGCAGACCCTGAACTTGTTATGGCCTTTGCTGATGAGGCGCGCAAGTGCACCTACTAAAATAATCAAGAATTCGGTTCTACTGGTTTGCCCAGGTTGATGAGCCGCCTGACTAAAGAGCATACTGCTCACCTGTTTTTACGAGCTTAATTCATACTTGCGATGTGTAGGCGCTCTTGTAACTGCAGCTCAAATCTCAGCCGCCCTAGATGCAAAAAAACCGATAACCCGATAGTGCGAAAAATGTTGGTCAACGCTGACAAAATGCATTATACTGTCCGAAAACATTTAGAGGCACCCTTGGGAAGGAGATCAGTATGCGTACAGTTATCAGGATGCTGCATGAGGCGGCAGACCGTTATCCGAATCGGCACTACACCACGAAGAAGATAGACTCCGGCTGGGTAGGATGGACATTCAAAGACACAGACCGGGAGTCAGACCAGATTGCCGCAGCTTTGTTAAGTCTCGGTTTTTCACACCAAAGCAAAGCTTCAATTGTGGCAGAAGGCCGGCCTGAGTGGATTACCGCTGAATTTGGCGTTGTAAAAGCTGCCTGCATTTCAGTGCCCCTGTCAATAAAACTCTCCTTTGAAGAGATAGCTTTCAGAGTTAACCATTCTGGTGCTCAGGGATTTTTTGTCAGCAGCAATACTATAGGCAAGCTTGTCAGTGCCTGGCAATACGTCGACAAACCGCCTTTGATTTTTTATCTGGATGAGGATGACGACAACTTTGTAACAGCTTGCAAGGATCTGAATCTGGAACGGGGGAAGGGAATCTTTACCTGGAGTGATCTCGGACAGCTTGGCTCGGACAGGCTCCAGAAGGAGCCAGCCCTTGTCAGCGACATTGAACCGACAATCGATGAAAACGATGTGATAAACATCTGCTACACCTCCGGGACAACAGGCAATCCCAAGGGAATTATGCTCAGTCATTTAAATTACTGGGCAAATGCACAAGATGGTGTGGATCTGTTCAAGCTTGAGGATGCAAGCTTCTCTACTCTCGTGATTCTTCCTCTGGATCACTCCTTTGCTCATACGGTCGGAACGTATGCTTCTCTCTTGCGGGGCATTACCCTGAATTTCGTAGATGCCAGGGGAGGATCAAAGAATATTATCCGGAATATACCGGGGAACCTTACAGAGACTAACCCCACATTTCTCATGACTGTTCCTTCCCTTACGGGTAATTTTATGAAGAAAATTACTGCCGGGGTGGCAAAGAAGGGAAAGCTGATTAATGCAATTTTTACTGCGGGAGTACAGGCCGGTATCCGAATCAACGGAGATGGTTGGAATAAGCCGTCACCTTGGGTACGATTTATAAACTTCTGGCCGCATAAACTGGCTTCGCTCCTTGTGTTTCCAAAGGTGAGAAGCATTTTCGGGGATCAGTTGAGGTATTGTGTTGGCGGTGGTGCACTGCTTGAAGTCCGCCAGCAAAATTTTTTCGCAGCGATCGGGGTCCCCATATATCAGGGATACGGGTTGACCGAGGCCGCTCCCATTATCTGCTCAAACACTCCAAAAAAGCATAAGTTTGGTACCTCTGGCATTATCGCTCCCAGTGTTGAATGTAAGATCATGAAATCAGAGACACAGCAGGCCAGTCAGGGGGAGCGTGGAGAGATCGTCATTCGCGGAAAGAATGTCATGCAGGGCTACTACAAAAACGAGAAGGCCTCAAAAGAAGTTCTCCGGGACGGATGGCTATGGACTGGTGACCTCGGGTATTTCGATGAAGACGGGTTTCTGGTGGTTACTGGCCGTGCAAAAGCTCTTCTTATAGCCAGTGACGGCGAGAAATTCTCACCCGAAGAGGTTGAGGAAGCCGTGATAAATCATGCCGAGTTCGTTAATCAGGTGTTAGTATACAATGATCACAAGACGTTTACCGGAGCGCTTGTTACCATACATGCGGAGAAAGTAAAACAGCAAATGGAATCCCAGATGGAAGCCGATGAGGTGCTTAAGATGATCCAGGAGGATTTTTATCGGTTTAAACGCAACGAACCGGGTCTTATCCCTCAGCAGTGGGTTCCAGAGGTCTTTGAGATCATCCCCAAGGAGTTCTCCGAAGAGGATGGCCTCATTAATTCAACCATGAAAATGGTTCGCTACAAGGTCACTGAGATGTATCAGGAACGAATAGACGCTATGTATGCAGATAAGGACCTGTTCAATGACCGAAACCGGGAAGCAGTAAGCCGCACCATCCTTTCATGACATAGCCATTCACTACAGGGAAGCAATTATTTCTCTGCAGTGAATGGACCCCGTATTCCTCCCGCATTACTCTTGAGTAATGCAAAAAAGTGGCGAGATCTACAGAATTACGCACCCTAGCGGGAGGAACCATGGATGTTGTAAGACTCGCACTCACAGAATCTCAGGAACTAGTCAGGACTATGCTTACCTCGGTGTTTGCCCAGCGGATTGATATTCATGTGGTAGAAACCTTTAGCTGTGGAAACCGCCTACTCGAGCATTGCTATAGAGATGCTGATTTTTGTGATGTCGTTCTCATATCCTCTGAAATCAAGGATGTACAAGTACCTCGACTCGTAGAGACAGTGAAAAAGCAGACCTCCTCATCAGTGGTCTGCCTGGATTTTGACCGGGGCGTTTCGTTTGCTGAACAAGTTGTTGTCGCCGGGACTGATGCCATTGTCAAATCATATGACAGTCTTGAACAGGTTGCCGCCACGATCCTCATGCATGGTAGTTCCCTGCGGGCAGGTTCATTTTCTTCTCATTCTGCCGATAGAGCATGTAAAGATGGGGTAGAACTCAGTGGTCGGGAAAAGGTTATCGTGAAAATGATGATGGACGGTTACACCGCAAACGATATCTCACTTGCCCTCAATATTTCACCAACCACAGTGGAGACATACAGAAGGAGACTGCGCGATAAAACAAAAACCAGTAACGCCGCAGCCCTTGTCTACTTTGTGCTGCAGAACAACCTGCTAGAAGCTTGATGTCCCAGGTAAGGGGAAGAAAAACCAATAGACTGCTGGATGTGAGACAGCCTTGCCACTGGAAAGCGGGTAGGCGGTGACAGAAACTGTCGTTGGGTTGAGGGAACAGTCAGAGCCTTCTCAAGCAGGCAACCCCATCACAGATAATGAATTATTTGCGTCATGAGAGTTCAGAGATTGAAGCAGGTCTGATCTGACTGTCAACTTACCATGTTCGCAATAAACATCTTCATTTCGGCGGCAATGGTATCCGCTCTTGCATGATGTACATAATGACCGCAGTCAAGACAGGTATAGTTCCCTGGTGTACACTGCTGTATGTAATCTACTAAGTACGTTCTCCAATCGTCACCAGGGACTTCTGTACCATCTGAAATAAAAAAGTACATAGGTATGCTGCTAGGAGCTTTCTTTGTTTGAACCTGTTTGGCATTATCCTTCAAGAAGTCAATCTCTCGTACCATATCTTTTGTATAGGTACTCTTGTAGAACATTGCCAGGAATTGTTTCTTATCTTCCTCGCTCAGGTGCCTGGAATTCAGCAGAGGGAATGTCTTTACTAATTGGGTTTTAGGCATGAGTCTGGAAAACCCCATTCGGGAGACAAAGGCCATTGCATACATATTGATTTTGTGTGGCATTTCAAGGGAATGTTCGACAAAATCGGGTACCAGGGGGTCAAGCCCGATAATGGCTTTCACCTCGTGAGGATATCTGTGTGCCCAGTAGATAGCCTCCAGACCTGCCATGGAATGCGGAACCAGGATGTACGGCCCCCGTTCTCCGGCAAGTTCCAGAGCTTGTCGTGTTTGTTCAAGTACGGTATCCAGGTCTCTGGGGCATCGTGATGATTCACTCCAGCCATAACCTGCTCTTTCTGCCACAGCAATTCTGTAATCAGGTAGCAGCTTCATCCATAGCGGTTTAAAGTCGATAGTTGGACAGCTGGTACCGTGTCCGGCCATGAACACAAGGGTAGTCTCCCCCTTTCCACTTTGATACACGTGCATACGCGTATGAGCAACAGCAACCATCTTCCCCGGTGGCGGAAATGCTTTGGCTTCTTTACGTAGGCGGTAACAATGATTTAGGGTGGAAAGAAGGAGAAAGGTCACAACTATTCCAATTATACAGAGCAACACTAAGCTCAATGTGTTCATTATGTTCATTCAAAGTATCTCCATAAGCAGACGTTACATGCTGGATTAGCAGCCGAAACGTACACCTCAACAACTGTATTGCAAGTATCTGAGACTACAGTGTACGCGACACCTCCATGTACCACATGCTGCAAAGCAAGCAAGCTGTTTAAGATTGACACTCTCTCGCGGACGAGGGTACCCGGTATTATATCACGAATTCTGATGTATCTTTAAGCTGGTTTCCTACAGTCTGCTCACATTCAGAGACAGATCAGGAGCCTTCCTGGGCTGCAGGAAAAGCGGACGAATCAATCTTTGCACATGGTGGTATCACGAATGTGATAGGGGTGCACCTTTGGGCTGGTATCGTATGAGACAGAAGTATGTCCAGGTTTGATGAGATGGGAATCCATTTTAAAGTACAACACAGCTTGCCAGGGAGAGGGTGCTGATGTTTCTAAACAGGTAATTGGCAGTGTAATCTGTGAACAACAACACTGAGCCATGATAACCTTGCCCCTGCGACGCATTTGCCGTATCCTGAAACGCAGTGCAGGTGTTATACTGCGCCTATAGGAGGCTGCCCATGATACACATATCAGATAGACAGCGGGAGATGCTCACCGAGGAAATACTCCAGCGCTTTCTTAGCTACGTACGGCTTGATACTCAGTCAGATGAGGCTGTTGATGGGAAACCGTCAACGCCGGGGCAGTGGGATTTGCTTAATCTGCTATCTGCTGAGCTTAAGCAGTTGGGTCTTCAGGATATCGCTGTTGATCCAGCCGGATTTGTAATTGCGAGGATTCCCTCGAATATAACCGGGAAGCAGCCTCCGACAATCGGACTGATGGCGCATGTAGATACTGCCGGTGACATGTCCGGACACGGAGTAAAGCCTCAAGTCATACACAGGTATGACGGTGGGGTTATTCAGCTGGGAGATTCCTGGAGGTTAACTCCAGAAGAAAATCCGCACCTTCTCCAGTGGAGGGGGCAAACAATCATTACCACTGACGGTACAACATTACTCGGTGCTGATGACAAAGCGGGGGTTGCCGAGATTATGGCGGCAGCTTCGTATATAATGCATCATCAGGAATTATCCCACGGCGAGATAGAACTGATTTTTACCAGCGATGAAGAGACTGGGCGCGGAATGGACAACTTTCCGGTAGAAAGACTGCATGCGGCTTGCTGTTATACGCTTGATGGCGGAGAACTGGGAGAAGTTGAGTATGAGTGTTTTCATGCCGAGAAGGTGCTAGTCACTTTTACCGGAGTCATGCATCACCCTGGAACTGCTCGAGGACGGATGGTTAATGCACTTTCAATGTCGAATGCGTTTTGTGGCCTGCTTCCCCAGTCGGAAAGTCCTGAATCGACTGACGGGAGATATGGGTATTACTACCTGCATGAACTGCACGGGAATTCTGAACAGTGTACTTTGACGCTTAATCTGAGAGATTTTGAAACAACTGGTATGGATAGGAGACGAGAAACGGTTATTGCGGCGGCAAAAGCTGTCGAGTCAGCTTACCCGGGCGGAAGTGTAACCACTGAAAGTATCAAACAGTATGCGAATATGAAACGGTATATCGATGAGTTTCCTCAAGTCGCCGACGTTCTCATTGAAGCTGTTACCGAAGCAGGTATAGACCCTATCGTGAAACCTATTCGGGGCGGCACTGACGGTGCACGGCTGAGCGAAATGGGTATTCCTGCACCAAATATGTTTACTGGCGGGATGAATTTTCATAGCAGGTATGAGTGGATACCGCTCCCGGCCATGGCCCAGGCTGTTGAGGTTGTGTTGCATCTGTCCGAGTTGTGGAGTCGAAAGACTACATGAGACTGCTGTCGCTCACCATACTAGTATTGTTAACCCTTGCGTGCGGACTGGTCTCCGGTGAGAGTTTGCTTAACAGCCAGTATTCAGCAGCTGTGGTGCGGCCAGCTCGGCTGGCTGGAGACCTGCAAGATGACAGCAGGGACGCGCAGCAATTTTTGGAGATGCTCGCAGAAGCAGTGGTGAAAGGTATCAATCAATTACACATGGTTCCTGCGGTAGCTCAGCAGCGGGAACGGACTACCGGGTTTTATGCAAGTGAAATTGCACCCCATCTGCTCGAGTGCGTCCCGGTTGTAACTGAATTGTCGCAGCGGGTTAGTGAAAGCTCCGGCACGTATATCATAGAGGCAACGATTGCTCTGGAAGTTAGACTCGGAGATGAAACAGAGACTTTTGAAATTAAAGTTATCGGTTTCGGTGAACACAAGGAGGAGGCCCGTAATAGAGCCACCGAGCAATATGTGAGACAGATCGGCTACTTATTTGCAGAAGAGATTCAACCCGAGACAGCTGTTCAGATTGAGAGTTTCTTTAACGGGTATGTTACCGGCGGGTTGCCATCGGAGAGCCAAGTCCGACCGGGTGATGAATATATTGTGTACAAAAACGGGGTAGAAGAGTCTGCTCTGCTGAGAGTAGCCCATCTGCTTCCCGAGAGTGAAGAAAGCCCACCGGCGGCTCAGTTTGCGCTACAGTATGCTGAGGTACCTCTTTCGGTGGGGGCAGTGCTGCACCCCCGATCGGCGCAGCGAAGCATACCGATTTCCTATTATCTTAGGCAGGGTCTTGGTTCATTCGAAATAGGGGTAGACATTACTGCCTCAAAGCCTGAAGAGAGGTTCGGACTCATTGGCGGAATTTCTACTGGATATGCTTGGGGGGGATTCAATGAATTTTCCCGCGTAACCGAAGAGCTTCCCAGAGCCTGGATCAGTCTCTCAGCGGGGGGCGTATACACGTATAAACCTGGTGCATTCCGTGTTGAGGGACCAGGGGTGCTGCGTTCCCCGTACTGGTTTCAGGCAGCAAGCACTCTAGAGTTTGGGACCTATTTTGAGAGACAACGTTTCTTTGTCGGCAGCTCGTGGTCGTTCCGGGTAGGGAGGTACCAGTCAAGCAATCTGGAGGTGGGAATTGCAGTTGGACTTTCGCAACGCTGGCTGCTGCAGTCTTCGGGGTCACGGATCCGTTCTGCAGTCTATATTGGTCCATTTGTAACTTTTCGATGATTGTTGTGTATCTTTAGTAGCGGGAGGTATAAGCCGGGGAGTCAGTCCCGTTTTATTACTGATACTGCTAAAATTATGAATGTAGGAGATTGCAGGTGATAAATCGTATCATGCTGACGGCTATGGCTGTCCTGTTGCTGAGTACCGGATGTGTATCGTATTATGCTGGTGAACGTTACGGCGAGTCTGAGGGGGGGGATTGGTCTCAGTCAGAACAGCCTGAGGGAGTGACAGCTCCCGTGTTTTATGGCTACGGAACCGGGGCCACTAGAGATGACGCTGAGGTTTCGGCGGTAAAGGATGCTCTGGTGAGAGCATCTCTACTTGCTCTTCGTGAACAGGCAGCTGTCTACCAGGAAAAGGTAGAGCTTCTGTTTGCACGCAGTTCCCGAATTGACAGTTACATTCTCTCTTCGAGTGTAGATCTTGTGGACTGGGATTACGATCGGGGTACCTATGAAGCGATCGTTTCTGTACGGCCCATGCTTCCTGAGCTCTCCCGTCTGCTGCGGGCAAACGATATATCAGGAGCATTGGTTGCTGACAATGTTACATTGAGAATGAAGGATCAAAACCTGCCGAATTATGATAGCTCAACGCCCCTTTCACAGGTTCTCCCTCCGGTGGGGGGGTCCTGGGAGACTGGGGGCAGGCCAACCTTTCTCGTCTATTACGATGAAAGCCAGGTCAGTGATCCCTTCACAGCACGTGCCGCAGTGCTCACAGCAAATGACTTTCTCTCCTCCATGGGGTTTGATTACGTTGATCTCAATCAGATTGAAGCCCTCAAACAGGACCAGGAATACGCATTTGCCGAGGAGACCGGTCAGAGCTCCATGATACGATGGATTGCCTCACGGCTGCATGCAGACTATTATATCGATGTCTCGGTGAGTACTTCTTCCTATGCGCGAGGCGGGTCCTATTACGGGGAAGCGACCACGCTGCTAAACTGTTTTGAGTCATCCACGGCTGCTGGAAGGGGAAGTATGTTCATACAGTCAGAAGACCCGATCAAGGCGGCTTCCCGTACATCTGCTGTTGATAAGGCAGTTGCCCAGGGGGTGACAGAGGGGATGAAAGGTCTCATGGAAAAGTTATCAGAATACCTGGCAGCGGATGCCCAAAAAGGGACCGCCTATGATCTGGTAATCATGAAAACCTATCAGGACCGGGTAATGCGGACTTTTGAGGATGTTTTTTCACAAAAAACTCAACAGCTTTCAAGAAACTCATTTTCTCCGGAGGAGACACACTATAAAGTGGTTTTCAATGGGCAGGCTGAGCAGCTGATTGAAGCAGTATATGAGTCCGCAGAGCTGATTCCAGAACTAGAGGGGATGTACCTACTCTATCAGCGGGGGAATTCACTCTCGTTTCATTCCGGGTGGTAACAGATGATAAAACCAAAGACGATAGGAATACGGATGTTCTTTCTCCTCCTCATGGTACTGGTTACCTTCAGTGGATGTACAGTGTTACAGGCACGTCTGGAAGGAGTGCCTGTGTGGACGCTTGAAAAGCCGACAAATAACCTGACAAAAGTCTTTTTTGTTGGCGTCGGCGAGAGCGAGATCATGAATGAAATGACGGCACGACAGTTGGCCTACGAGGATGTACTGTCCGACGTCTCTGATTTTCTCGGTTATGATGTTACAGATACATACCAACGGGAACTGCTGCAGACACAGGTGATCGAGGATCTGGAACTGGAGGTGACTGAGGAGTTCGTAAAGGAGCAGGATGGAACGCTTACGCTCTATATTCTAGCTGAGGCCAATCGAAAAACAATCAGTGCACTGGTCCGGGCAAATATTTCTGACACGCGGCAAGATGAAAGCAGAATTTCCGCTACTGAGGATGAGGCAGCCAATGCATACCGTAAGCAGAATGATTATCTGGCTTTTTCGCTCTATATCAAGGGTGCCTTGGAGGCCTACAATTCTAATCTGGCTGATGGGAAGCGAATGTACGGAGACCTGATGGCAAAGGCCTTGGATGTGCTCAGAGGACTTCAACTGAAAGAAATGTCTTCTGACCCTGATGAAGGGGCCTTTAGCGCACGAGTTACCCGGGGTACAGGGCTGTTTTCCCCGAAGATTGGTGGAGTGCCTGTTAAGGCAGTGTATCCAGTAATCAATCAAGCGGGAGTTGAGCGACAACAGAGCATGCAGGCTCAAACAGATAGCAGGGGGAAAGTTACCTTTTCTCCCAATCATACAGTATTTCGCGGTTCTGGAACTTTTGTGATCTACCTGGATATCAGCAATGAGTTGGAGAGACTTACTGAGGAAGTTGGCAGTGATGATCCCTACGTTGAGCAGATGCGCAGTACAGTAGCTGAGAAGCAGTTGAAATTTTCATACTCAATCAGTTCCGCAGTAGCCGGTAAGAACATTGTAACAGGGATTCTTGAGTATAACAGTAACGGTGTTTTACTCGCCGAACATTCTGCCCTTGCCACGTTCAACCGCACCCTTGAGGAAAACGGGTTTTTAACAGCATCGTTATTCGGGGAAGGTGAGGAGCCTTCACTGGAGCAGCTGCTCCAGAGAGCACGTACACAGTATGCGGCAACTCGTAAGATGGCCCTCCTCGGAGAGGCGGGCATCAGCTCCCGGGCCCAGTCGGGATCGAGTCTGATTGTTTCAGTGAAGGGAAACGTCCGAGCCTATAAGTTGGATGATGGGACGATGTATGCCGAGAGTGGAACCCTCGCAGCCAGTGGAAAGGGGGAAACGATAGAGGCAGCCCGCAAAGAAGCTTTTTCCCGTTTTGGCCAGATATCCGCATCGATAATGATAGGAAAACTGCTGTAAAGTCTACGCCTTAACCAGAGAATAGAGCAGGGCTATTTCTTCCTTCCAGAGATCCGGATCATTTGTCTCCAGTATCAGTGGGACTCCATTGAAACGAGCGTCGTTCATTAGGAATGAAAAGGCATCAAGACCGATGTTCCCCTGTCCAATCTGGTTGTGCCGGTCTACCCGGCTATCATAGTCACTTTTTGCATCATTCAGATGGGCACCCATGAGCAAGTCAAATCCAATAATGGAATCAAAGGCTTCCATGGTTGTTTCATACGCCTCAGGAGTTCTGATATCATATCCCGCAGCAAAGATGTGACAGGTATCAATGCATACGCCGACTCTCTGCTTCTGATCGACATGTGATATAATCTCGGCGATCTCCTCAAATGTTTTCCCGAGGGCGGTGCCCTGTCCTGCAGTTGTTTCAATAACCGCGTAGGCATGTTTCGTTGCTGAAAGAGCGGTGTCTATCCCTTCAGCTATCAGTTTCATACAGTTTTTTGGATCTGTCTTGTTTAGATGAGCCCCAGGATGGAAATTCAATCGGTCAAGGCCGAGGGCCTCGACTCGCTGCATCTCCTGCACAAATGCATCTAGACTCTTCTTTCTTTTTTCAGGTTCCGGGTTGCCTAGGTTAATGAGGTAGCTGTCGTGGGGAAGCACCATATCGGGAGTGAAGCCAGTATCCTGCATTGTTTTTTGGAATGTTTCTATTTGCTTGTCGGTGAGATCTTTTGCCTTCCATTGACGTTGGTTTTTTGTAAAGAGGGCAAAGGCACTCGCCTCGATAGCTTTTGCATTCAACGGGGCGTTTTCCAATCCTCCTGAGGCACTTACGTGGGCTCCAATATACTTCATGGCAACTTAATCTCCTTTTTGTGTGTGTTCAGCCCGCCTGATGAGCTGTGGTTTGAAAGCACGGTAGTACGTACTGGTATACTCCAGCAGGTCGTTTTCTATCAATGGGTGGGCAGCACATAGAGACCTGTCCTGTTCCGGGGAGTAGGGGCTGCCGAAAAAATTACTGGCGGTAACGCCGGCCTCTTCCATAATAAGCAGTGCAGCTGCCGTATCATAGATTTCCAAATCGGTTTCCCAGTATCCCTGAAAGAACCCGGCAGCAGTATAGGAGAGATCAAGGGCTGCCGAGCCAAAGCGCCGAATTTCCCGGCAGTGGGGAAGAAGCTCTCGTGCCATACGGAAAAAACCTTCCTCAGCATCTGGGGTTCTGAAGGGAAACGCAGTCGCGATAACTGCCTCCTGAAGGCCTCCGGTAAACCTCAAGATTGGTAGCGCTCTTTCATCCAGCCAAGCCCCCTGCCCGCGAACAGCGGAATAGAGCTCTCCGGTCGTTGGTTTGTAGACCAGCCCGACAACAGGACTTCGATGGTGAAGCAGTGCCACCGAAATTGACCATTCCTGCAGGCCTGATACAAAGTTGACTGTCCCATCGATCGGGTCGACTACCCAGGTATACTCTTCTCCAAATTCCTGAGTTGTCTCTTCTCCAAAAAGTGTAGCCTCAGGCAGCAGCTTCCCAAGGTGCTCGGCAAGCATTTTCTCGCTGGCAATGTCAACGTGTGAAACCAGCTCCTTAGGGCTTTTCAAGTACCCCCGGAGACTGTCCGGGTTTCTGAAGAATGAAAGCTGGTAGGCTCCCACTTCAGGGAGAAAAACGGCGATTTTATCACGTAAAGCCTGCAGGGTAGGCATGGTCAGCTCCTTTTACGAGTACTCTCTTCATGATACGCATGTGAGAAGCAAGGGTCAATGAACTTTCAGTAGTCAGTGGCGAGGGCCATGGTGATCATTGCAGGAAATAGACTCGTGCTTTATACTCTGCCTGATGAAATATGATTATTACGATATCGGTGAACCCATAGCGGCTGTGGCGACTCCTGCAGGCCGCAGTGCCCTCGCTGTGGTGCGAGTTTCCGGGACAAACGCCGTCGATATGGCCTCCCGTTGCTTTGCCCGGCCGGCTGCCCTGCAGAAGGCTCAGACACATCGAATGGTGTTTGGTCAGGTGGTGTTTCCCGATACAAAAGAAGAAATAGATCAGGTGACCGCGGCTGTGTATCGGGCCCCGCATGGGTATACCGGAGAGGATGCTGTTGAACTGTTCTGCCACGGCAGTACCGCCGGAGTGCAAAAAATAATGGAGGCCCTTTTTCAGGCGGGCTTTCGTCAGGCTCGGCCAGGTGAGTTCACCCTGCGCGCTTTCATGAACGGGAAAATAGATTTAACGCAGGCAGAGGCTGTTGAGGAGATTGTCTCGGCAAAAACACGACGTGCACACGCCCTTGCCCTGGGCAGGCTCTCAGGAAAACTTTCATCTCGCCTGCAGGATCTCAAAAGAGAGCTGGTTGACATAATCAGCCATGTTGAAGTGCAGCTTGATTATGCCGAGGATGAAGTGGAACTTGAGACGGAGCTGCCAGTTGCCCGTATTGAACGCCTGCGGAATAATCTCCAAACACTCTCCGAAACCTACAGTACTGGAAAAATGTATGCTGAAGGGGTTAAAATTGCACTGGCCGGCCCGACAAACTCAGGGAAATCTTCCCTGTTCAATCTGTTTCTCAAGGAAGACCGCTCTATAGTTTCAGAAGTGCACGGAACTACGCGCGACTACATTGAGTCCTGGATATCGATTCAGGGGATACCAGTACGTCTGTATGACACAGCTGGGTTTCGTGATTCAGACAGCAGTATTGAGGCAGAGGGAATACGGCGGAGTTCTCAAGTACTTGAACAGTCAGATTTGGTCCTGTTTCTCAATGGAAGCAGCCAGGATGAAGCTCCTGCTGATCCCCAGGGTGACTGGATCTATGTGTGGAATAAGATTGATGTGCGTGCTGACAAGCCTCCGAGGGAATATTTCCCGTTAAGTACGGTAACCGGAGAGGGGTTCTCCAGGCTTGAACAGGAGATAGCTGCTAGGATCAGGGTGCAGGCTGGTTCAGATGATGAGCAGGAGGTCATGATCGACTCCCTGCGGCAGAAAGAGCTAGTCGAAAAGGCTGGTGAGTATCTTTCTGGTGTCTGTTCGGCAGCTGCCGAAGGGATGCCATTGGATGTGATTGCCCCGGATTTGCAGAATGCTTTGGATGCATTGGGAGAACTGACCGGAGAGGTCACTTCGGCTGACATTCTGGAACATATTTTTTCCGGCTTCTGTGTCGGAAAATAATTGGGCTCAATCCCAAAGGGGAATATATGGATTGTGATGCAATCGTCATTGGAGGCGGACACGCAGGAATAGAAGCAGCACTGGCTCTTGCCCGGCTGCAGGTTCCCACCCTCCTGATAACTCAGAGCCTGGATGCAATCGGACGGCTTTCGTGCAATCCTGCAGTAGGGGGGCTTTCCAAAGGAAATATTGTCCGGGAGATCGACGCCCTCGGCGGCGAGATGGCAAATCTTATCGACCAGACCATGATCCAGTTTCGCATCCTCAACAGGCGCAGGGGACCTGCAGTTCAGGCTCCTCGCGCCCAAGCTGATAAATTCAGCTACAGCCGACTTGCCAAAGAGACGCTTGAACAGCAGAAAAACCTCTTTCTGTTTCAGGATACAGTAGTTGATCTGCTGACAACCAGCGATCAGACCCGTATCCGGGGAGTTGTCACACAGCGCGGGCGAAGGTTTCACTCCCGCGTTGTCGTATTGACCACCGGAACCTTCATGGAAGGGCGTATTTTTGTTGGTGACTATTCAGTCTCCTCCGGTCGTCTCGGGGAACCGGCGGCAGTCGGGCTTGGAGAATCGTTGCGTCGGCTGGGTTTTACTGTTGGCCGCATGAAAACAGGCACTCCTGCCCGGGTAAAACAGTCTTCCCTGGATTTCGATCGGATGGAGCAGCAGCCGGGCGATTCGATTATGCAGCCGTTTTCATTCGGACGTTCAGTTATTGACCGACCGACAATTCCCTGCTGGATTACCCACACCAATGAAAAGACTCACAATGTAATCACAAAAAACATGGATAGATCCCCTCTATACAGCGGACAGATTGTAGGTCTTGGCCCCCGGTATTGCCCCTCCATCGAAGACAAGGTGGTTCGCTTCCCTGATCGCCAGCGGCACCAGATTTTTGTTGAACCTGAGGGGCTCGGTACCGAGGAGATGTATTTAAACGGAATCTCCTCCTCTTTGCCTGAGGATGTCCAGGAAGAGTTCATTCATACAATAGCAGGATTGGAAGATGCTCAGATCATGCGAACCGGATATGCAGTAGAGTACGATTATCTAGATCCCACCCAGCTCTATCCAACTCTTGAGACCAAGCGGATACGAGGGCTCTACACAGCAGGGCAGACAAACGGCACTTCCGGGTATGAGGAGGCCGCCGGGCAGGGGCTGCTGGCAGCTATCAATGCCGCTTTAGCACTCAGAGGAAACAGCATATTTACCCTCTCCCGGGCTGAGGCGTATATCGGTGTGCTTATTGATGATCTGGTGACAAAAGGCACCCGTGAGCCCTACCGGATGTTTACATCCCGTGCTGAATATCGGCTCAAGCTGCGCCACGACTCAGCTGATCAGCGTTTAACCCCGAAAGCCTACGAGATTGGTCTACAGAAGTCAGAGGCAATGGAGCGTTTGCAGAGAAAACTCCAGGGCATGGAAGAGATAACAGAGCTCCTTCGACGCGAGAAGACTGCAGGTGCAAGCTGGTTGGTTCACCTGAAACGGCCGGAGGTTTCAATAGATCAAGCCATGGGGGAGGTGCATGCGTTGCGTACGTATGATCAGGTCTATCTCCAGCAAGTTGAGATGGACATCAAGTACGAAGGGTATATCAAGCGGCAGGAACAGCAGGTGAAGCGGTTTGAGCGCATGGAACATATGCGAATACCGGAGAACTTCGATTATACTCGACTTGAGGGTATATCACATGAGGCACGGGAGAAACTCAAGCAGGTACAGCCGATTTCGGTGGGGCAGGCATCACGCATCTCAGGTGTACGAAATTCCGATATAGCCGTACTCATGGTAGTTCTGGGGAGAAAAAAGAGTGAATAATTCAGTATCCCGGCAAGTGGAGAGTATGCTCTCAGGGCTCGGTCTTTACCTAACAGAAGAGCAGATAGAACAGCTTTCAGCTTACCTCGGGGAGCTGGAGTTGTGGAATCCACGTTACAAGCTCATGGCAGCAAGAACACGGGCAGAGATAATCTCCCGTCACATTGCTGACTCACTTGCCCCCTGGAAGATGTTCGCCAGCGTGTGTGAGATGTACAGTGGGGAAAAACCCCTCCAGGTCGCTGATATCGGCTCAGGTAACGGTATGCCTGGCATACCCCTGGCCATCGTCTTTCCACAGGTGCATGTCTCTCTGATCGAGCGCTCTGCAAAACGAGCTGGGTTTTTACGGAATGCACTCGCTGTGACCGGCCTGCTTCCGCGCGCAGCGGTTGTTCAGCAGGATATTGGGGCTTTGAACAGCAGATTCGATATACTGGTTTTTCGGGCCTTCCGTCCGCTTCCGGAGGTTATTAGACAACTTGAAGATCTCCTTGCACAGCGGGGAGTCATGTTTGCCTATAAAAGTCGGGGAGAGACATTGCAGCAGGAACTAGATGAAATCGAGCGTTCCTTCCCGGATCGGTATGAGACCCAACAGGTGCCGTATCGACTTCCCGGGGTCGAAGCTGATCGCCGGATCTGTCTCGTTGCACGAGCAGGCTTGAGCCTCAAGTCCAATATCGATATGCTATGGCAATGAACATCTGGAAATCCATACTTCTGGGGCTGATACAGGGAGTGACTGAGTTTCTGCCTGTCTCAAGCTCGGGCCACCTTGTGCTGACTAAGCATCTTCTTTCTGTGCAGGAGGTGCCCCTTCTTTTTGATGTAATGCTTCATGTGGCAACTCTCGCGGTCGTTGTGTTTTTCTTCCGCTACAGAATACTGCGGATACTCGGCGCCTTCATAGCTGTCGTACGAGGCCGTCGGGATGAGCAGGTGGATTATCATCTAAGGCTAGCCGGCGTTATTCTGCTCGGTTCAGTCTTCACGGCGGTGCTGGGACTGCTCTTTAGGGGGACTGCGGTTTTCCATGAAACGAATATGGTGTCAGTGTTGTTCCTTGTTACGGGGGTGTTGTTGATATCAACTGCGTTTGCTTCGGCTGCTGCTGATCAGAGGCCGCGTGCCAAGCATGCGGTGTGGGTTGGAATTGCACAAGGCCTCGGTACGCTTCCGGGTATTTCCCGTTCAGGTATCACCATTACTGCTGCCCTGTGGGCGGGAATTGACAGGGAGAAGGCTGGAGAGCTATCGTTTTTACTATCGGTGCCTGCGATCACCGGGGCTCTTATACTCGAGCTGGGAAATGCCGGAGCTCTGCAGGCTCAGATGGCGTGGACAGCCGTTGCTGCAGGATGCGCGGCGGCAGTTCTCGCAGGTGGACTCAGTTTGAAGCTCCTGCTCTGGCTTGTACAAAAAGGTAGGCTGTACGTGTTCAGTTTCTACCTTATACCGTTGGGGATTGCTGGGCTTCTGTTTTTATGAGTGCTGAGATGGATGCACTCGTGATATAATGTACCTACTGCGGGTGTCTCAATCCGGGGGATATATACGTATGAGAACTAAGACGCAAATAACATTGTCTATACTGATTTTCATTCTCTCAACTGCTGTTCTGGCCGTTTTGCTTCTCCAGTATGCCCTTTCGGCAGATAGTCTTCCGCAGCTGGTAGGGCGGATCTATGCAGCTGCTTATTCAATCTTTTTGGGGGCCCTGTGGGCCGTTCCTGTTTACGGTTACCTCTGTGCGGTGCTGCTCCTTTTCATTAATGACAGACGTCCATACCAGTCTCTTATCCCGTTCACCCTGATACTCTTTGCAACCGTAGTGCTGTATCTCCACACACGTTTAGGAGATTCCAATTCAGCTCTAGGTGGTTTTATTTCTCAGTACGTCGGGTTTTATTCAGCATCATTGATACTTCTGTTTGTATTAGTTCTGGAAGGCGTGCTGTTTTTCATCTGGTCTTTCAACTTGTTCAAGAACCCATCTGAAAGGAAACGGAGTGACAATTATGTACTCGGCCGCAGCGAACGGCAGCAACAGGCAGAACACAGACAAGAACATCGGGACCCTCTGGGTTCCTCCTGGTATGATCCGTCCGTAGGACAGGATGATGATCACCACTTCCAGGAACTAACCCTTTCGTTCCCTCATCTCCCGGAGCTTCCCAAGCTTTCAATTATTCCCAGTGAACGCCAGTATCAAGCCAGTCGAACGGCAAAACCGGATACTGCCGAAGAGAGTAAGGAGTCCTTTTCTCCTTCACACTCGTATCAAGAACACAATGAGACTACCCGGGCGCCGGAACAAGCGCCTTACAGGGAAGTCTTCGGAACTGTGAAAGCTGTAGATATTCCTTCCCGAGCCAGCAGATCCGTTACTACTGAGAAATATCACAATGCAGAGGAGCAGAAACCCGTTCAGGAGCAAGAAACGCAGGAGACCCCCGACTCAGTGCAGGGAGAAGAGGCCCTTCCCAATGAAGAGCCTGGAGAGCAGTGGGCTTCCCCTGACATGGATGAACAGGAGGAAGACTCTGCATTCGAAAAACAATCCTTTGATTGGTATGAATTTGACCAGGAGGATTACAGCCAGTTTGAAATGTCCTCTGAAGATGATGAACTGCATGTGCAGGAAGATAGCGTCCCCGATGCGCCGGAAGAGGAGGGTGAGTCGGAGGATCTAAGTGATTCCTTTATTCCGGGAGTTGCTGGATTGAGTAATCTTGAGGAGCACAAGGAGCGGGTACATGAGGGAATTGCCCAAAGGATTGGATATACCAGACCGTCGGAGGGCCTGCTCGATACATACCCGGATGTCTCCAGTGAAGTAGACCGCGCGACAAAAGCTTCGGGTGAAGTTCTGATGAAGACTCTTCGGGAGTTTAAGATTGAGGCCGAGCTGACTGGGATCCAGAAAGGTCCCGTTGTAACGATGTATGAGATCCTTCCGGCGGCGGGCATACGGGTACAGGCTATCACAAATCTGGCAGACAATATTGCTTTGCAGCTAGCTGCTTCACGAGTGCGGATGGTAGCTCCCATTCCCGGCAAGCAGGCAGTGGGCATCGAAGTGCCCAACAAGCAGCGCTCGATTGTCTCGTTCAAAGAAATGCTTGGAGAAGTTGATAAGCATACCAAGTATGAGATCCCCGTGGTACTCGGTAAAGATATCACCGGGGAGTCGCAGGTGGTGGATCTGGTACGGACTCCGCATTTGCTGATAGCCGGAGCAACGGGGTCCGGTAAGTCAGTTTGTGTCAACTCGCTGATCTGTTCAATCCTGTATCGCCGCAGTCCGAAAGAGGTAAGACTGATGATGGTTGACCCGAAAATTGTTGAGTTAAAGCTCTACAATGATATACCACATCTGCTAACCCCGGTTATTACCGACTCGAAGAAGGCAATAAAGGCCCTCCAGTACTGCTTGTACGAGATGGAACGGCGGTATGAGCTGCTCGACAAGCTTCACACCAGGGATATCAAGTCATACAATAAAAAGGTTGAGCAGCAGCGTCTTGCCCGCGAGAAGCTGCCCTATATTGTGTTTATCATCGACGAGTTTGCGGATTTGATGAGCACGGCCGGCAAGGAAATTGAGTCATATCTGGCACGGCTAGCTGCAATGGCCCGTGCAGTGGGCATACATCTGGTTTTGGCAACACAGAGACCTTCTACCAATGTGATTACCGGGATCATAAAGGCAAACATACCTTCACGGATTGCTTTTATGGTTGCCAGCAACACTGATTCCCGTATTATTCTCGATCAAAACGGTGCGGAAAAGCTGCTTGGGCGAGGCGATATGCTGTTCTCCTCCTCCTGGGATCCGGTTCTTCAGAGGATACAGGGAGCTTTTCTCTCTGAAGATGAGGCAGAGAGGGTTGTTGAATTTGTTAAACAGCAAGGTGAGCCTGATTATCTCGATGAAGAGATGTTTGCAGATGATGAAGAAGACAGCGATGATTTTACGCTGGAAAGCGAGGATGGCACCGATCCGCTGATGGAGGAGGCCTTAAAAATCGTTTATTCGAGAAACAGTGCCTCAGCCTCTTACCTGCAGCGAAGACTGAAAATCGGGTACAACCGTGCGGCGAGACTGATTGAAGAGATGGAGGATCGCGGTATTGTCGGTCCGGCAAGGGGAAGCCAGCCCCGAGAGGTGCTACGTGCTGGGGAATATGAATGAACTACGAGATGAACAGTGCTGCAAGCCGACATGCATTAAGGGGATATGAGCTCATTGAGGAGAAAGACGCAGTGCTTCCCCTTTCGGATCGCGAGGTCTTTTTTAACTTCAGCGTGTATGAATCAATAAAGGTAAAAGAGGGTATACCTCTTTTTTTTGAGGATCATGTTGAACGGCTTTTTGAGTCAGCAGCGAGACTTGAGATGGCTCACTCGTTTGAGGAAGGGCCTCTAAAAGCCGCTGTAAGACGATTGTTACAAGCTGATGAGGTCACTCAGGCAACCCTGCGCATCCAGCTTATTGGGGGAGGGCATCCGAGGCTCTTCGGATTTCTTCAGTCCTTGCCTGTCTATCCTACAGCGTATTACCAACAGGGAGTATCGGTACTATCCTATCAAGGAGAGCGTATCGAGCCTGAAGTGAAATCCAACTGTCTTTTACTCAACTATATCGCCCTTCGTGAGGCGAGAAAACGAGGGGCTTTTGAATCTGTTCTTGTTAACAGATTCGGCCAAGTGATGGAGGGAACCCGCAGCAATATTTTCGGTTTACGCGAGGGAAAGCTCTGTACTCCTCTCAGCGGGGTGTTAGCCGGAGTAACCAGAAAACATATTCTGTCCGCTGCTGCATTGATGGGATTAGAGATAGTAGATGAGGCACCTGATCTGAATGCCCTTAAGCGGGGGGTCTATGAAGAGTTTTTTATTTCCAGTACCAGTATGGGAGCGCTACCGGTAAGCATGGTAGATGAGGCTGGTATGGCTAACTCCTTTCCGGTAGCGGCACAGCTTCACGCGTTTGTTTGCAGCAGGGAGCAGGAATACATACACCGGGAAACCTCTCAATAGTCTCTTTGAAAGATATTGCATGAGCTTTTGAGAAGGAAGCTTGTCAGGCCTGAATGGTTTTTCTGCATGGTATTCAGCTTGACCAGCGGTGCGTAGCGACCTATACTCAGGGTAATGAACTGGGCAGATTTCAATCTATTACTGTTTATTATCGCGTTTGCCGTAGGGTGTATGACACTGTGTCTTGCTGTCCTGTTTCATCTCCGTACTTCGTATGAATGGACTAAATATTATCTAGTTTTTCAAGTATCAATCACGTTTCTTCTAGTCTTCTATTCGAGCGGACGGTATATCTCTGCGGCCTTTGAGACACCCGCTATCGTTGGTCAGATTTTTCTCTGGCTGCTACTGCTTGATATGGCCTTTATGACCTACTTCATCCCCTATTTTTCCACATGGATCATTGCCCACCCTTGGCGGAACCCCTACAAGACGATTTTCACTCTGTTGAGTATCGTGTTTGTGGGACTTGCTATAACCGGCTCCATCATCGGTTTTAACGCGCCCATTCGAATCAGTATGATGTGTATATTTCTTGGCGATTTTCTGTTCTGCCTGGGAGTACTGCTGAAGAATATCGGCAACATCAAAGATCAGGATGCCCGGCTGATCAGCCTGGCATGTATTGCCCTCTCGTTGTTTATGGTGCCGTTTATTGCAGCCGACTTGTTGTTTTCCTTTGGCTACATAGCCACAATGCCGATCTATTATTTCTGGCTCTCCCTTATCATATTCGTCTATCTGTTCAATTATTTTAGAACAATCCCGGTAAAACCTAAGGCAGAGTTGGATCTGGAGAGTCTCGGTGAATATCATGTTACCCACCGGGAGGAAGAAATAATCAAATTGATCAGCAGCGGCTACTCGAGCAAGGAAATTGCAGCCTGGTTGCATATATCAGTGAGCACAGTCAACAACCACATTGCTCATATTTATCAGAAGACTCACGTTAGCAGCCGGATCGATTTATTGAACTTGCTCAGAGGTTGATCAACCAATGTCCATTGACAGGAGGCGCTTCTTGAAACCCGTAATCAGAACAACAGATCCTGTTCGCCGATGTGCTGTACCTATTTGCCTGAAGGGGAAAGCGGAACACGACACTGCTGTATTGGGTCTTCACGGGTTTGGAGGGTACCCAGGTGAACTTGCCCTGCCTGCACAACGCTTGTATGCTCGCGGAGTGGATGTGTTCGTACCCCGGCTGCCGGGACATGGAACCAGCCAGGACGATTTCGATAAAACTGATAGATACGATTGGGTGGCCGCTGCGGTAGATGCCTACCGTGATATGTCCAGTATGTATACACACGTACATCTGCTCGGCCATTCTATGGGTGGAGCAATAGCATGCCTCGTAGCTGCACGATTTCCAGTGGAGAGAATGGTGTTGATGGCACCAGCCCTGAAATTCATCAATCCCTCTATAAAGATGGTGCCGTTGTTACAACTCCTTCGCCATCGAATCTCCGTTCCCTGGGAACAGGATCCCACCATTACGTTTTTTGATGACCGCAACCCTGATGACGATGCTTATCTTGGACAAGAATACTGGAGCGTTTTAAATCTTCGAAAAGTATATGAGCTGCTCACTCTTAGCAAAGCCGCAGTTGCCAGCCTTGCCAAGATTACAGCTTCTGTCATGGTCCTGACAGGGGATGCGGATCAGACAGTTGACCCTTCAGTGGGCGAGTTGATTGAGCGGCAGGTTTTAGGAACTGTACATACCGTGCATCTCCCCGAGGCCGGGCACCTTATTCCCTACGATCGGGATGAGCTCGCACGCGAGAAAGCCATGGAAGTTACTGTAAATTTTCTCACCTCGTGACAGGCGGCAGCATAGCTGATACTTACTGTCTGCTTCTTGAATGGAGAAACATTTTGAAGTCGTGTACCATGCTGTCAATTTCTCGAGTGTCGGAGTTGCTGCGATCCTGGGGATTAACAACAAGAAGATAGGGCTCAACGTTGAGTGCTCTCGCGATGTGCGACAGAGAATCCAGTGAAGGTGAAGAGATGCGGGCTTCAATTTTACCAATCATCCCGGGAGAAAGACCCGCCTTCTCCGCGAGATCCTCTTGAGACCAGTGTAAAAGCGTACGGTAATACTTTATGTTCTGTGCCACCTGATCCCGTATTCCATCCATACGTTACCTTACCACCAGTAAGTAAAAGTTTACATTGAATGCAGGTAATAAAACGACTACTAGCAGGAAGGGAAAGTAAGCTCTTTTAGGAGAAGAAAACTGAATTTTGTTGACCCAAACACACAGTTGGCATACAGTACTTGTATGTGTACTAAAGTGTGTATCATGGCAGGGGGAGGGGGAACAAGACTGTTTCCATTATCTCAGACAGGAGAGGGAAAGCTTCCAAAGCAGTTTCTCTCAGTCATACCTGGAAAAACCATGCTCCAACGGACGGTGGCAAGAGTTCCTACCGACTGCGAAGTGGTGGTGATACCTGAGAAAAAGTACGAAGCGACTGCTCTTAACCAGTCCCGGGAAATAAGACCGGATACACAGGTTCTCAGTGAACCGTACGGTTGCAACACGGCTGCAGCTGTGCTTCTTGCAGCTTCAGAGGAAGTCTATGGACTCGGAAGCCCGGATACTGTGCTTTGTTTCATGCCAGCCGACCACGAGATGGATGACAAGCTGTTTCAACGTCTGCTGACTATCAGCATTCAGGAAGCAAAACGTACTGACAGCGTGGTGACCATCGGCATTAAACCTAGCAGACCGGAAACTCAATACGGGTATATAAAAAGTCAGCCGCCCTCCAGCTTTGACAGCTCCCTGGCTGTTGAGAAGTTTATTGAGAAGCCAGACAGTGAACATGCGCGTGCCTACCTCGAAGATGAGCACTACTATTGGAACGCCGGAATCTTTATCGCCAGGGCACGGGTCTTTCTCTCTTCAGCGGCTGTGCACTGTCCTGACATACTTCGCCCGATTCATGCGATATACAAAGAGGGTACAAACAGCACGCTCGAACATGCGTATCACGAGATTAAGCACCGAAAACGTAATGTTTCTATAGATTATGCGCTTATGGAACATATTGCTGCTATGATGCGTCTTGTACCAGCTCCAGAAGAGCTCAGGTGGAATGATGTAGGTAGTTTTGAATCCTTGGCAACCTATATGCGTACAGACGACAGGGGTAACGCGGTCTTTGATGAACGTGAACTTTCACAAAAACGGTTTAACCTTACACGGGGAATGTTGGTTTGTAATTATACGGATATTCCTGTGTATACTCAAAACTGCAGTGATTTCCTGGTTGTTGTTACAGCCGACGGTATTCTGATCAGACCAAAACAAGGCAGTTGAGAGGGGAGCAGACGGGCAGGTACTTGTTCAAGCGAAATTTAGCAGGTAGTATACAAGCAGTTTACCTTGCTCGGATGCGAAAAACAACGGAGTTACAATTTGGAACAACAACCATATACTGATGAGCAGAACGAAATATCACTAAAAGATATTCTGCGAATTGTCCGCAGCAGAAAATTGTTGTTGGCCGTGACGTTTTTGTTGTCCATCACTGTCGTGATGGTCTACCTCTATCTGGCTTCCCCTGTCTACTCCTCCAGTGCGACTCTCTGGATTGAACCTTCCCAAAGTGGCAGCTCCTTTGAAGATCTGTTCACCGTGCGTGGTAGTAGCGGTTCTGCAAGCATTTCGACTGAGGTAGAAATCATTAAGAGTCGGCGTAATCTCGAAAAACTCATCGAAGAGCTGAATCTTGTTGAGCGTTACTCATCTATGTCCGGCAGTGACAACAGGGTGACCACCGACAGTTTGGTTCGGCATCTTAGTGGTGCGATAACCGTTAACACGGTAAAAGATACTAACATTGTAAGAATCTCTGTAGAGCATACAGATTACCTGCTCGCGCGTGATATTGCTAACACTCTTGCGGTTGTCTATAACAACCTCCTGCGTGAACTAGCTCAAAATGAGTTTTCCGTACGTCGTGAGTTCATTGAAAGCCAGATCGGTCCTGCTCTGGAACAAGTTGAGCAGGCAGAGAACCGGCTTCGGGAGTTCAAGGAGGAGGAGGGTGTCTTCGCTCTCGAAGAGGAGGCTGGTCTACTGCTTGAGTATATTACCAAGTACGAGCAGCAGATTGAACCCTACAGACTGCAGCGTCAGGAGGCTCTCAACAAGCAGCAGGTATATGCTGATGATATCCGGCAGGAGGGTGGAACTGTATATTCATACGAGGAAGTGGTAGCCGACAGTGAATTGAGAGAGAAGATTTCTGAGATGAAAAATACGAAGCTTGAGTATGTCGGCTATACCGATCAAAGGGATGGAGAAGCTTCCGCTTCGACCTCCCGAACGCAGGATCTGCGTTCACGCTTGGTCCGGTTGGAAAATGAAATACGGGCACGCGTAAATGAACTGGTGTTTTCTCAAGTTGAAAGCACCTCTCCGTATGTTCGAAACAATCATGCTCAGATGGCTAGGGCCTACACACAGCAAATAATCGCTGAAGCCAATATTTCCTACCTCACTGAGCTTAAAACCTCCTATGAAGAGAAGATGGTGAATCTGCCGCGGTTGGAGCAACGCCTATTGGAGTTGAAACGGGATGTAAAGGTAAAAGAGAATCTCTATCTACTGCTTTTGGAAAACTTCGAGGAAGCCAAAATTGCAGAGGCCGCAGTCTCTGGAACTTCAACGATCATTGATGAGGCCGTAGCCAACAATTCACCGATTAAGCCGAATAAAAAAATGCTGTTAGCTGTCGGAGCCCTGCTCGGGCTTTTCCTGGGAGCTTTACTCGTCTTTCTTATGGAAACATTTGATGATTCGGTTAAAGATGAAGAGACCATCCGGCGAATTTTTGGACAGGAGATACCAATTGTCGGTCGAATTCCGCATCTGCAGTTTGACTACAAGGAGGAGTTTCCTGAGCTCATTGTGTACAATAATTCCACCTCTCCAGCTGCAGAGTCTTTTAAGCTTATATCGACAAATGTGCTGTACAGTAAGGTTAGTAGGCCGCAGATTGTCTGTTTTGGCAGTTCTGAGATGGCTGCTGGTAAGACTACAGTCTGTGCCAACACAGCCATTGCAATGGCTCAAAATGGAATGCGCACCCTGCTCATAGATGCAGACATGCGCAAACCGCGCCTAGAGCAGGCTTTCGGGCTCGAGCGGGCCGTAGACGGGTTGGTTAACCATCTACTGCTGGATAAAGAGCTTAAGGAACTTATCTTGCAGCCTCTTGATGAACTTCCCAATTTACACCTGCTTCCGGTCGGCCCCATACCGCCAAACCCCACAGCTCTGATAACTTCAGAAAAATTCAAACAGGCGTTCACGAAGCTAAAGGGACATTATGACCACATCATCGTAGACCTGCCCCCGCTTCTGGCCGCGTCCGACGGTCTCATAGTCGTTAGGGAAACCGACGGTCTGGTGATGGTAGTGCGCATGGGAAATACCTCGAAGAGCAGTTTGCAGCTGATAGGTGAGAATATCGGCAGTGCTTCTGTACCGTTTATCGGGATTGTTACAAACGATCAGTCCAAGTTGAATTCGTACGACTACTATCACTACTATTACTACTATAGCGGAGATGAAGGCAGGAAACAGAGAAGGAAATCTGGTGGTAGTACGTTTAGAAAACGCACTGCCAACGGCAAGGGAAGGCAGGCTAAACAGGCCTTTTCGCAGGAAGAAGATCCGCAGAGCTTTCAGCACGAGGAGGAGAGCCCTGGTACGTCAACAGAGCCCAAAAGGCAGATGAAACAGAGTTCCGGGGCAGTACTAAAAAAGAGTTCAATAGAATTTCTCTCGGAGATAGAGTCCGAGGAGTACGAACGGAACGATGAGAGCGAGGGGCCTGACGACGACAACAGCTTAAGTTAAGCGATGTATCGACTCCGGCAGGCTCATCCAGCAGCTCATCGTGCAGAGTGTTGTATGGTTGGGGAGGAATTTTGATCGACATACATACCCATATTTTGCCAGATGTGGATGATGGAGCGTTGTCCAAGCAAGAAAGTACTGCAGCACTGAAAGAATACGTACAAGCTGGCTTCACATCGTTAGTGTGCACACCACATCTGCACGACCCCTATGTCAAGACAAAGATACTCAATATCCGGGAAGCCTATCGCTGGCTGGAGGAGGAGGCAAGCTTTTACGGAATACAGGTTTTTCTTGGTTCTGAACTGTATTTAGGGGCGGAGATAGGCAAGTATATTCCCTTTTTGGAAAAATTCCAGCTTGTCGAGACTAACCCTACCACTGAGCCCTTGTACCTGCTTGATCGAGTATTTGACCTGCAGTTATCCGGCTTGTCGGTGATACTTGCTCATGTTGAGAGGTATAATTGGTTTTCACTAACATCAGATACTGCCCAACGAATGAGGGAAATGGGAGTTCTCTTCCAGGTAAACGCCAATAGCCTGCATACCAAGCTCGCCCAGTCCCTTATCAGGGAGGGTTGGGTCGATTTTATAGCCAGTGATAATCACGTAAGCAGCAGGAAACCGATTGATTTTAATAGCTGGCTGCGTCACACTGAAATAAATAAGCGATCTTTGAAACTGCTCAATCTGAACTAGAAGACCTGCATCGCACAGGACCATACACATAAGACGCTTAGTTAACAAAAAGTGGAGGAGGCCTCCGGTATGCTGCTTACACTCACCGTTTCTAATTTTCGAGGAATGAAAACACCGCAGACAATCTCATGGGAGGCTGTTAAGGACAAACGCCTTTCTACAGATCACCTCATTGCAGCCGATGATACTAGTAGTCTCCTCAGGCAGGTGGCCTTGCTGGGAGCAAATGGGGCTGGGAAAAGCTCTTGCATCAAGGCCCTGGAAATACTCCAACGGCTTGTGCTGGATGATGAGGATAAGGCCCCCCTGTCCAGACTGAACGGGACCTCGTTTGCATATGATCCGGCGACTAGGGCTCAGCCTGTTTCGATAACCATTGAGGTGCTTATTCCAGCTGCTCCAGAAGAGGAAACAACGTATCGACAGTATACATACACCGTTGAGGCAGACGGTCAGAAGGTTCATAGAGAATCTCTTTTTCTGCAGGATGGCCGATCTCTGAGAAGATTGTTTGAGCGTGAACTTTCTCCGGATGGGGAGGAAGGAGATGAACACTACACATACCGCTGGGGAAAAACATATTCAGGAGAAAAGAAACGTTTTGGGAAAAAGCTGGGTGCGGGCAGACTGTTTCTCGGTTCCGCTGCCCGTGCAGGCAGCACGTCTCTCCAGGATCTGTATGCGTGGTTTTCGCAGCAGTTGATTATGGTCCCGGTGGGATTGTCAGATAACAGCGAAGAGTATTGTGTGAAGCACATGCAGCAGGATGACAAGCTCCGGCGTTTTGTGATAGATCTGCTTGTCTCAATGGACTTTTTCGATATCAGGGATATTCGCCTGTTTCCCAGAGGGGAAACCTCATCACTTGTGTATATCCATACTGCATCAAGCGGGGGATATGCCTCTCTATTCAAGTATGAGCCAGTCAGTGTGAGGCGTCTGACGATGATCGGCACCGCTTTTTATCTGGCAGCAAACAGACCCGCTGTACTTGTTGCTGATGATTTCGGGATATTACTACACGAAAAGGTTGTGGAGAAATTATATTCTCTGTTTGCTGACATAACAGCCGACACTACCTCACAATTGCTGACAGCTGATTCGAGTTCAACCGCTCTTGAGGAGGGCCTGCTCAGGTTAGATGAAATCTATCTGGTGGAGAAACAACTTGACGGGAGTACCCAGATACGAAGTCTGGCGGACTTTAATATAAAAAAGCAGGATAATGTTAGGCGGTTGTACCTGCAGGGAGCTTTTGGGGCCATTCCGATACTCTCGGATGCCTCGCCTTTCATCGAAGGAGGTGGCAATCATGCCGAGGAAACATGAGACACTTGAACCAAAAAGACCAGTATTGATTCTGTGTTCGAATCTGCTTGAATACAACTATTTTGAGCAGATGCGCAAAGATTGTCGCTTCACCAATGTAACAGTCCGGAGGTATGATCTTTCCTCAGCTTCTCTTGAGAACTACATCAAAGAGGCCGGAAAACTCCGCCGTGACGGTGGGTATGCGGCAGCCTGGTGCGTATATAACCCGTATGATATTTCAGTGGGGCCTAGCAAGGGACAAGAGTACGAGCAACTAGCCAAAACAAAAAAGGTTGAACTATGCTATAACGCTCCGGGGATTATCACCTGGTTTCTTATGCATCTGGAGAAACCTGCCCAACGAGATATGAGCCCCGGGCAGATACTCGACCGGCTTGCTGAAGATGTTCCGCAGTTTGCAACGGCATCCTTCCGAGGTCTGCACGCACATTTGTTTCCGAATAAGGCCCGTGCTGTGTTGAATACAGAAGCTTTCAGGCAGGAATATGGAAACAACATCTGGACAGGCCCCCCCGAACAGCTAGTGACTCAGATGCCGGCTCTTCTTGCCAGTTTGCGACGCGCGTGCGGTCCCTGCTCGTTATCAACAAGAGCACAACTTTGACCGGCAGTTCAGCTGCTCCGATGCCCCGCTTCAAAACAGTTGGCGTAAAGTGAAAAAAGCTGTATAGTACGCGATATGAAATTTAGTGAATTACCATTAGAACCCCAGACCCGAACGGGGATTGAGGCGGCAGCATTTGAAGACTGCATGCCTGTACAGGAAAAGGTTTTTGAACAGACCCTTAAAGGCGGAGATGTCCTGGTTCAGTCACAGACTGGAACAGGCAAGACTGCCGCATTTTTAATAACCATTTTAGAACGTTTTGCAAAAGCAGCTGACAAAAAAGGGATGAAAGCGCTGGTTATTGTTCCCACGAGGGAACTTGCAGTTCAGATTGAACATGATGCCACTTTGCTGGCAAAAGGATTCCCTGAACTTGAAATCGGTACATTTTACGGAGGTATTGGTTACAAGGAGCAGGATGAGCAGTTGAATAAGGGCGTTAACCTCTACATCGGAACACCCGGAAGACTGATGGACTACAGTAAAGCAAGAAAGATTCCGCTTGAAAAAATGGACGTTGTTGTCGTCGATGAGGCTGACCGCCTGTTTGATATGGGGTTTTACCCGGACATTCAGTATATGTTCCAACGTATGAAGTCACGTGATGCACGACAGACGCTTCTCTTTAGTGCTACGCTGTCAAACAGAGCCCGTAATCTCGCCTGGGAATTTATGAATGAGCCTGTCGAGATTGATATCGAGTCTGAATCTATTACTGTGAATGAGATTCGACAGGAGCTCTACCATGTGAGCAAGCAGGAGAAATTCAGTATCCTGCTCCGGTTGCTGGCAGACAAACAGCCTGAGAATGCCATCATTTTTACCAATACCAAGTCGATGGCTGTGGAAGTCGCCAAGCGCCTCGAAATCAACGGATACGGTGCACAGGTTTTGATGGGCGATGTTCCCCAGTCAAAACGACTGAAGGTTATTGACGGAATGAAGCGGGGTTCCATCAAGTTTCTTGTGGCTACCGATGTCGCCGCCAGAGGGTTGCACGTAGAAGGCCTCCAGTTAGTGGTTAACTACGATGTGCCCGAGGATTTTGAAAATTACGTGCATCGTGTTGGTCGGACAGCAAGAGCGGGAAATAGTGGACTGGCCATAACTTTGGCCTGTGAGCAATTTGTCTATGGACTGGAAGCGGTGGAAGAATACATCCAGATGAAAATCCCCGTTGTACAGATCGACGATGAAATCCTTCCCAAGGTTACTGATAAAAGCGCCCACTTGAGATTCCACGATCTTGTAAATACCAGCCGTCAGGGCGGGAGTTCCGGGAAAAGGAGTTTCTCTCCCAAAAATACCCAGCGAGGGGCGAGCCAGAGTAGGGACGGTAAAAGTCGGCAGCAGAGCCGTCAAAAGGGTTCCTCTCAGCAAAAGGGCGGATCAAAACAAGGGGGTTCTGCCCAGGCTAACGACAAGCGGCGCAAGAACAGCAGCGAAAAAGCACCCAGGGTATCTGAGAATCGACCGACGAGCAATGGTGAAAAACCATCACAGGCTCCATCCGGCCAGAAAAAACAAGGTAGCCCAAGACATACCGACGCCTCTGGCAATGACAAGAAACGTTCAAATACGCAGAGACAGCGCCCACAAAAGCCGCAGCCAAAGAAAGGCGGGGAGTCAATAGAACATTTGTCGTTTGAGCAGCGGGTTGCCTATTATAAGAAAAAATATGGTGGGGGACTCGAGACAGAAAGCAAAGAGGGTGCCGGTGATAACTCCAGGAACAGGAAACACAAGCCAGGTAAAGATGCCTCTGGTACACAGTCGCCCAATAAACCGTCTGAGAGTCAGGATTCAGGGCAGAAAACCTCAGAACAACCTGAAACCGGAGGAAAGAAGAAAAAGAAACCTGACTTTCTTTCCAAACTGCTGAAACGGAAAGAATAAACTTTACTATGTTAAAACGTTTTATTGCGTACTACCGGCCTCATGTAAAACTCTTTATTCTTGATATGGCTGTTGCCTCAGCAGCTTCATTGTTGGCCGTGCTGTTCCCCTCTTTGACCCGGGAGTTGTTGAAAACTCATATCCCTCAACAAAACATTCAGAGTATTGTGGTCATTCTGGTCATCATGGTTGGGATTTATGCTGCCAAAGCTTTTGCCACGTACATCCGGATAAAATGGGGGCACATCCTTGGTGTCAGGATGGAAGCGGATATGCGCAGCGATGTCTTTACCCATCTCCAAAAGCTCTCGTTCACCTACTACGACAATGTAAAGACCGGGCATCTGATGTCCCGGATCACCAACGACTTGAACATGATCGCTGAGGTTGCCCATCACGCCCCTGAGGACCTGCTTATATCTCTCGTTGTTATTCTCTCTGCCTATGGATTCATGTTTACCTATAGTGTCCCTCTGGCCCTCATTTCTCTGCTGCCTCTTCCCCTTATGCTCTTGTGGGGTTTGACCTACGGCAAACGAATGCGGCAGGGGTTCAGACAGGTCCGTGAAAAGATAGCAGATATAAATGCTGTGGTAGAGAATTCGGTACAAGGCATACGTGAAGTAAAGGCTTTCGGTAATGAGGCGGTTGAAGAACAGAAGTTTGGGAGCAGCAATAAGATCTTCCGCCACGCAAAAGAGTATATGTATTCAGTCATGGCACGTTTTCATTCAGGGATGATTTTCCTGCGTGAAAGCTATTACTTCTGTGTTGTTGCCGGCGGTGTACTGCTTATCAGCCGTGGTGTTGTTGAAACCTATGATCTGGTCACCTTCGTGCTCTACGTTGGGATCGTGCTCCCTCCCATTGACAGGCTCATAAATTTCACTGAACAGTTTCAGCAGGGAGCGGCTGCCTTTGAACGGTATATCGAAGTGATGGACATTGTACCCGATATACAGGACGATCCGCATGCTAAGGATCTCGTGACTGACAAAGGTTCAATCCGATATGATCATGTCAATTTCTCCTATAACCCTGACGATAAACAGGTCCTGACAGACATATCAGTAGAGGTGAAGGGCGGCAGCCGAGTTGCTATTGTAGGCGAATCGGGGGCCGGCAAGTCTACACTGGTATCGCTTATCCCCCGCTTTTATGAGCCTGATTCGGGCACCATATACATAGATGGTCAGGATATCCAGGACGTCACCCAGCGTTCTCTCCGACGGGAGGTGGGGGTTGTTCAGCAGGATGTATTTCTGTTTGACACCACTATCCGGGACAATATTCTTTACGGCAGCCTGGAATCTTCTGAGGAAGAGATTTATGCTGCCGCCGCTTCGGCTAATATTCTTGAGTTTATCCAATCACTCCCGGAAGGCTTTGACACCATGGTGGGGGAACGCGGGGTCAAACTCTCCGGCGGGCAGAAACAACGGATTTCAATTGCTCGGGTGTTCCTGAAAAACCCGAAGATTATCATTTTTGATGAAGCTACTTCATCATTGGACACCGAGTCAGAAGCAGTAATCCAGGAGGCTTTTGAACGTCTTGCCGTTAATCGTACCTCTTTGGTTATTGCACACAGGCTGAGTACTGTGAAAGATGCCGACTATCTGCTCGTACTTTCAGAAGGGAGGCTAGCCGAGCAGGGGACACATGAGCAGCTGTTGTCACAGGGGGGAATCTATGCGAAACTGTATCGCAATAATTTTTCCTGAGCTGCCTAACACGGCCCTGCGGTGGACAGAGGGAGGACTCGGATGTTGAAGAGTATCCAAATACTAGTGGCTGCATGCTATGTCCTGCTTCATTTTATCGTATCTATGTTGTTCGGACTTATCCCGGCTGCAATTCTCTCCACAGTTGGGTTGAGAAGGTGGGCTGACCCTATTCTCAGAGTAAATGGTGTTTTGCTTTCGAAAGGGATTATATGTGCATTAGGCGGGAGAGTGCATGTGATCGGCTCGGATAATATCCCCAAAGACGAGAGCCGGATATGTTTTGTCTCGAATCATCAAAGTTATGCAGACATACCGCTGTTAGTCTCCTATCTGCCGATGCTTGTCGGATTCATCACGAAAGTTGAGTTGAGGAAGATACCGATTCTACGTAGCTGGATACGGGCGCTTGGTTGTGTGTATATTGATAGGTCGAGTACCCGCTCATCAATCCAGGCCATCTTTGACGGAGTTGAACGTATAAAGCAAGGCCATCCCCTTGTGATTTTCCCGGAGGGGACACGCAGCAAATCGGACACGGTGGGACAGCTTAAGGAGGGCAGCCTGAAATTAGCAACCCGGTCAAAGGCTGTTATTGTTCCCCTCACCATACAGGGGACACATAAATTGCTGGAAAAGATGAAATCATCTAAGTTTCGGCAGGATGTTTACCTCATTATTCACGAACCCCTTCCGACAGAGCAGCTAAGTGAACAGCAACTCAAGGCCATCCCCGAGAAGGTGTTCTCGAAGATTCGGATGCAGTAAAAGCTGCGGGGCTGGTAACGCACCACCATGAATAGAGTATTACAAGTCGACAATCTTAGTTTTTCCTACCCTCAGCAAGAAGCTGCCGAACAGGCTGCAGAACCTGCGGTGTTCTCAGAGATTTCTTTTTCGCTGGAACAGGGAGGGATGATTACGATCTTTGGAGAGCCAGAAAGCGGAAAGACCACCCTGACTAGACTTCTGGGGGGGCTTGTCCCGCGTTATTTCGGCGGAAGGGTAACTGGTACGATCCAATTGGCAACAAAGACGGGTAATACTGATGTGCTGAATACCGCTCCGTATCAGCTGCTGCAGGACATTGGTGCAGTTGCTCAGGACCCAGAAGAACAGATTATCATGTCTGAGTGTGAGGATGAAATACTCTTTCCCCTTGAGAATCTGGGGTATGACCGGGAGGAGATAACAACTCGGCTTGAACGAGCCCTCAAACGGTTCGATCTTGTCAGATACCGTCATACAAATCCCTCTCAGCTCTCCGGGGGAGAGAAAAAACGGCTGATGTTAGCCGTCCTGTACGCAGTGGATCCTGAAATTTGGGTTCTCGATGAGACCTTTGAAGAGCTTGACAGTACCTGGCGGGAAGCTGTTCTCTCCCTTTTGAAAACGGAAGGCAAAAGTGTGGTGCTGTTTGCCTCCAAGTATAATACGTTGCATGCAGAAGCAGCAGATGCCTGCGGACTGTTGGAGCCGGGCAATCCGGATTCTGACGACCTGACGTTCAGCACCAGTGAAGAGTTCTATGAAAAGCTCCATGGGGGTATACAGCAGCCAGCCTACATGGAAGAAGCTCCCGACTATGATATAGAACCAGTGTGCAGCTGCTCAGACATTCGCTTTTCGTATCATGGAGAGTTCACCCTTTCGATCGACAACCTCCCATTCTGGGAAGGGGAGTCTGTGGCCCTGTGCGGTCCGAACGGTTCTGGAAAAACGACCCTCAGCAAGATACTCTGCGGTCTGCTAAAGCCCGAGGCCGGGAGGGTGCTGTTGCATAACGGGCAAAAGCTTGCCCCGGTCGAGAGTCGAAAGCTTTTAAGGAGTGTGAGTTACCTTTTTCAAAATCCGGATCTCCAACTCTTTTTGCCAACTGTGGCAGAAGAACTTTCTTTAGGTTTGCACATGGCGGGATTGGACAAAGGAGAGATAGCCCACCGTATTCAAGAAGCGGCCGAACTATTTCACTTGGACAATCTCGAAGCTGCCCCGGCTGTGATGGGCTATGGAGCACGCAAACGACTGCAGGCGGCGATCAACTATTTGTTGGATCGTGACATATGCATTGTAGATGAAATGGATTCCGGCCTTTCCTATCGAGAGTTCGTTGACATAGCTGCAACATTAAAAAAGCGGGCGAAGGTCTTTATCCTGATTACACATGATATGGATCTTGCCAAGGCGTGTGCCCACCGTGTGATTATGATGGACTCAGGTACAGTTGTTGGCCAGGAGTACACATGCAAATAAATCTTTATCTGCCTGGTACAACGGTTCTTCATCGATTTGATCCTCGTGTAAAACTGTTGACGGCATTCGTTTTTTCAATATACACCTTCCTGCCTATTCCTTTTGTATGGTTACTGGTACTGTTTGCCTGTTTGATGCTGCTTACGAGTTGGACCCTGGGGATCCGAGAAGCTGTTGCCCCGGCACGTTCTATGTGGCCTCTGTTGATCATGATTGTGCTGCTTACCCCGCCGTTTTACCGCGAAGACCCCCTGCTTATCACAGGGGTGCTGCTCTTTCGCATCCTCACCATTACGACGCTCTTTTATCAGCTGTTTAGAACTACCCCCATGGCCCGCATACTGGCGGCACTGCGCTGGTTCGGGCTGCCGTATCAGGCCGCACTGGTGGTGACTATTTCCATGCGGTACATACCGTATCTTGCCGGCATCTATCACCAGATTCAGGATGCCCATAGGCTTCGGGGCGGCGGAGAATCAGACGATAGACGACTACGGGCTAGACTGGGGCGTGTGTGGCCGGTTCTCACTTCTGTGCTGATTTATGCAATAAAAAGTGTGCCGTTACTCTCCATGAGTTTGGAGAGTAGAGGTTTTGGTCTTCCCGGAACACACGGAAAAGGATATAAGCATCTGTCAAACGACAGAAAGCTCTTTACCCATACCTTCATTTTCGTTATGATAGCTCTCATATTTACCGCAGGACCTGTTTTCCTCTCATAGTCAACAGGCGTCGCATAATCTCATCTAGAGATTCAGATATAAGGGTATCCATCATGAACCAACAAATACAAATGCAGCCACGAAATGTATCCCCAGCATACCGAATTGCTTCGATTGCGGTACTCACAGCCGTCACGGCTGTGTTCACCCTCATCGTACGCATCCCAATTGCCCCCACTCGTGGCTATATCAATCTGGGAGATGTAGCCATCTATTTTGCTGCCTATGCTTTTGGGCCCGTTACTGCCGGTTTTGCCGGAGGTTTGGGGACCGGGTTGGCAGATATCTTTGCCGGATATCCGCACTGGGCACTCATATCCTTCTTTATTCACGGTATACAGGGATTTGCCGTCGGAGCAGTAATTCGGGGTTCTGTCCTGCATACTGGCGGAGAGGTCATCCGTACGAAAGTACGAGTTGTTTTCTCCGGGCTGTTAGGGACGGTAATAATGGTTGGTCTCTACTATCTAGCCGGTGCTGCGATGAGCGGATTCGGGCCTGCAGCCGTGGAGATACCCGGTAACATAGTACAGAATATTGTCGGAATTGTCGGCGGACTGCTGCTGACAAAGGCCGTCTTACGGGCCTATCCCCCCCTTCGGGATATGTTCTGGTGAGAGCACTAGGAAGATTGAGGCTGTTCTATAGCATTAGAGCGGCCTTTTTTATTAGCTGCCCTTTCTACGGGCAGTCGCATGAGAATAGATAGAGAGGTAGTAATGCAAAAAGAAATTCCCTTAGGTTTATCATTTGACGATGTACTGCTTGTTCCTGCGCAGTCAACCGTAGTACCGAAAGATGTTTCCACTCGCACCCGACTCACAAAAAACATTGAACTTGCTATTCCACTGATGAGTGCGGCCATGGATACGGTAACTGAAGCCAGACTTGCCATTGCCTTAGCACGCGAGGGCGGTATTGGTATCATTCATAAGAACCTGACGATAGCTGAACAGGCCGATGAGGTTGATAAAGTAAAACGTTCTCAGTCGGGAGTTATCTCTTCACCGATATCGCTATCTCCCAGTCATACCGTTGAGGATGCTGTACAGCTGATGGCCAAATATCACATATCCGGAATTCCGGTCACCTCATCATCCGGTAAGCTCGTGGGTATCCTTACCAACCGGGATTTGCGTTTCCATAAGGATTACTCCATGCCGCTTGAGCAAGCTATGACTAAAGACAATCTTATCACTGCAGCCCCGGGAACGAGTCTGGAAGAGGCGAGCAAACTCCTGCATACATACAGAATAGAGAAATTGCCGATCGTTGATGGCAAGGGACTCCTCAAGGGACTGATCACGTTTAAGGACATTATCAAAGCACGTGACTACCCAAACAGCTGCAAGGACTCGCTCGGCCGTCTTCGGGTTGGAGCAGCTCTTAGTACAGGAGATGGTGAGCTGGAGAGGGCAAGAGCTCTTATTTCTGCCGAAGTGGATGTTCTGGTTGTTGACAGTGCTCACGGACATAATGTCATGGTTGCTGAGACAGTCAGAAAATTGAAAAACGAGTTCCCTGAAATGGAAGTAATAGCAGGTAATATTGCGACAGCTCAGGCGGCACGTGCGTTGATGGATGCCGGTGCGGATGCACTCAAAGTGGGGGTTGGTCCCGGCTCCATTTGTACGACTAGGGTTGTTGCCGGTGTCGGGGTTCCTCAGCTTACCGCCATCATGGAAGTGGCCGGTGAAGCGGCTGCCAGAGGCATCCCCGTCATAGCAGATGGAGGTATTAAGTTTAGCGGTGATATGGTCAAAGCTATAGCTGCTGGAGCCCAGTCGGTCATGATAGGAAACCTTCTCGCAGGAACTGCTGAGAGTCCGGGAGAGATTATTACCCATATGGGAAGAAGCTACAAAGTCCACAGAGGGATGGGATCGGTCCAGGCAATGCAGAGGGGTAGTAAATCCCGGTATATGCAGTCCGATGTCACCGAGGCTGAGAAGCTCGTACCAGAGGGTATTGAAGGGCGCGTTCCCTATCGCGGGCTGCTCAGTGAATATGTTCACCAGCTCATTGGCGGGCTGAAAGCCGGTATGGGGTACTGTGGGTGTGAGACTATTGCTAAGATGAACACCGATGCGCAGTTTATCCAAGTAACTCAAGCTGGCGTGAAGGAGAGTCACCCGCATGATATTACCATTACTGAGGAACCGCTGAATTATCAGCTGACGAGGTAGGAACGATGGGAAATACTCAGGAAGTCGTCATTGTACTGGACTTTGGAGCTCAGTACAGCCAGCTCATTGCCCGGAGGGTTCGAGAGAATCAGGTGTATAGCATCATTATGCCCTACAATACTCCGGCAGAAGAGCTGAGGAAACTCTCCCCCTCCGGTATCATTCTAAGCGGAGGCCCGGCGAGTGTTCTGCAGGAAGATTCTCCCCGTCCTGACCCCGGCCTGTTTGAACTCGGTGTGCCAATCCTGGGCATTTGCTACGGGCTGCAGATCATGACCGTCATGCTCGGAGGCACAGTTGAGCAGCCAAGCCGGCGTGAATATGGGTTTGCTGCTCTGCAAAAAAGGAGAGAGAGCCCTCTCCTCTCAGCGGTCAGCAGCGGAATTAGCGTCTGGATGAGCCACGGTGATGCTGTCTCGGTACTTCCTGAAGGGTTCGAGACTACCGCATCTACGGAGAATTCCCCGGTCACTGTTATGGAGAATCCGAAGCTTCGGTTTTACGGGGTACAGTTTCACCCGGAAGTAGCCCACACTGAGCAGGGAACTGCGATTATCGGCAGTTTTGTGCATGATATCTGTTACTGTGGTCATTCATGGAGTATGGAGTCGTTCGTTGAGACAGCAATTGAAAAGATCAGACACCAGGTGGGGAACCGAACCATTCTCTGCGGCCTTTCCGGAGGTGTTGATTCCAGTGTCACTGCAGCCCTGCTTCATAGAGCAGTCGGTGATCAGCTTATCTGTGTATTTGTAGATAATGGACTGCTGAGAAAAGGGGAGGCAGATCTTGTCATTCAGGTTTTCAGGGACCACTTCCACATACGGCTGCACCATGTTGATGCTGAAAAACGGTTTCTTGATCCGCTCAGTGGCGTCAGTGACCCGGAAGCAAAACGAAAAATTATCGGCAGGGAGTTTATCGAGGTCTTTGAACAGGCCTCCCGGGATATCGGGGAGCAGATCGACATGCTTGCCCAGGGAACGCTGTACCCTGACGTCATTGAGAGTGTTTCAGCTTCTGGAGGACCTTCGGCCACCATTAAGAGCCATCACAATGTCGGGGGGTTGCCTGAGAACCTTCGCTTTGAGCTTATTGAGCCGCTCAGGGAGCTGTTTAAAGATGAAGTCAGAGAGCTCGGAGAAGAGCTTGGACTGCCAGGGGATATTGTCAGTCGACATCCATTCCCCGGCCCGGGGCTTGGTATCAGATGCATCGGACAGGTGACAAAAGAACGTCTTGACACCCTGCGGGAGGTTGATGCGATTTTTATCGAGGAAATACGTCAAGCGGGGCTGTATGATGATATCTGGCAGGCACTGGCATGTCTGCTTCCCGTACGGAGCGTCGGAGTACAGGGCGATGAGCGTACATATGAAGAGGTGTGCTCTCTTCGTGCAGTTACAAGCAAGGATGCCATGACTGCTGACTGGTATCGGTTTCCGCCCGATTTGCTCCAGAAAATCTCAAATCGAATCTGCAACGAGGTCCCACGAGTTAACAGAGTGCTGTATGACATCACATCCAAACCTCCCGGGACAGTAGAATGGGAATAGGGTAACTTGTCCCTGGTTGACCGGTTTTATGTGTAGTATACTGTTCCTAGATAGATAGGGTAATAGTGAACCTAGCGGTGGGGATTACGGGAGATGTACGGTTTCACGGAGGTGCGTGATGTCAGTAATTGTGCGTCTAACAATTCCGGATGAGCTGGTATGGTGTGTTTACTCTGGAAGGACATGGGACAGCGGTGAACTCCTGCTTCCCTGGATTGAGAATCAGTCAGTGAAAGACTGCATCGAATCCGCAGGAATCCCGCACACAGAAGTAGCCGAGTATGCAATAAACGGGCAAAAGGCCTTTGAAGACCAGATTCTGTCACCAGGAGATGAGGTAGAGATAACCCCCTTCAGGAAGTTGCCGTATATGGGGAGAACCTTTGTACTGGACGTGCACCTTGGAAAACTCGCTGTCTTTTTGCGGCTTGCTGGTTTCCTGGCTCTCTACCAGCCAAATCGGTCGCGGTCCGAACTCATAGAGCTCTCACATCGTGACGGGCATCTGCTTGTCACCAGGAGCCGCAACCTGCTTAAACATCGTGAACTGGAACGGGGTATGCTCATCAGATCTTCGCAGCCCCGTGAACAGTTGAAAGAGATCTTTAGCAGGTTTGACATATCCAACAGAGTTGCCATTCTCTCTATATGCCCGAGGTGCAACGGGAGACTTGAACCGGTTAGCAAGCAGCGGATTATTGATCGCCTTGAGCCGAAAACGAGACAGTGGTATCAGGATTTTTATCAATGCCAAGCATGCGGCCAGATATACTGGGAAGGGTCCCACTATCCCGCCTATTTACACATGCTAGAACACATCAGACAGGAACTGCGACAGGAGGCAGCATTGTAGGGTTTTCTGGCTATTGTCTGTCGCTGCCGGCACAAACCTGTTTTTTGCATAAGGGAATACATATGAACAAACAGAAAACGAGGCAAACCGAGGACAGTGTTATCAATTTTATTGAGACGGTTCCAGATGAGAGGAAGAGGACTGATTCCTATACTCTGCTTGAGCTCTTTACAGAGACTACTGGGTATGAAGCTCGCATGTGGGGTTCGTCGATAATTGGTTTCGGTTCCTACCATTACCGGTATAATTCAGGGCACGAGGGGGATGCGCCTCTTGTAGGTTTCTCTCCCCGTAAGAAAGCCATCAGCGTGTATACTGCTGTTGGTTTGGAGGATATTGACACTCTGAGAGAAGGGCTTGGCAAGCATCGCATGGGTAAGGCCTGCCTCTATGTGAATAAGCTTGCGGATATAGATCTGGATGTGCTTAGAGACATCATCAGAGCCTCTGTTGATTTTCTGCAAAAAACCTACGGTTAGGCACAGTGATATACTGGAAAATTGTATTTCTTCTTACGTTCTTCCCATACTTTGGTTGACTGCCTGGGGTAACACATCTTCGTTCACTACCTAGTATCACATATTCTCAGAAGCAGAACAGCTGCTACTAGTTGAACGTGCTGTCGTGAATATGAGGATTACGAACACTCTGACGCATCCACTGAAGCCGAAGTTCGTTCATTTCCCGTTCCGGGAGCGAGAAGGGGAGATGCGATCTGCGTAAGGTATGCATAAGCTGGTGCACAACAAGTGCGCAGGATACCGAAATGTTGAAGCTCTCTACAAAACCGAACATCGGGATGTGCAGATATTCGTCTGCCATATCCAGGGCAGTCTTGCTTAGACCCGTAAGTTCCGTTCCGAAGACCACCGCCATTTTCCCCCCGGTTATATCAACATCTTCCAGGGCAACGCCGTCGGTATGGGGGCTGGTAGCAATGATTCGGTACCCTTCACTCTTTAAGTGGTTTAAGGCGGTGACCGTATTGAACTGCTCTTTGTTGTGACGAGTGACAGTGAGCCACTGGCTTGTCCCTAGTTCCACTCCTTTGCTGGGTGAGAAGACATTATTGTTTTCGATCACGTGGACATGCTGAACCCCGAAGCCATCACAGCTTCTGAGCACCGCACTGGCGTTATGGGGCTGGTAGATATCTTCAAGGACAACGCTCAGATAGTCACTCCGATTACGAAGCACCTCTTCAATGCGCTCAATGCGTTCATCGGAGAGAAACTGTCGGAAGTAGGCCGTTCGCTGCTGTATTTGCTGGTCGGTCAGGGAGGCTGTTTCCATGGGATATACTATATCCAAAGCTGGGACTGTATGCAAGAGAACGCGGATTGGAGTCCTGTTTATTGACGGGAGAGGCTGCAGGCGATAAGCTTTTCACAGTAAGGAGGGTTCTATGGACTTCACACACATTGTACACAATGCGAGGAGTATCCGACGCTTTGATGAGAGCAGTCCTATTCCCGCTGAAAAACTTTATCACCTGGTTGACCTGGCAAGGGTGACCCCATCGGCTGCGAATGCTCAGCCCCTCAAGTATAAACTGGTAAGTGACCCAGCAGTGCTGGGTGAAGTATTCTCAACTCTTTCCTGGGCGGCTGCATTGCCCCAATGGTCTGGTCCTGCTCAAGGGGAGCGGCCGACCGGGTATATCATTATCCTCCTGGATACTGCCATATCGAAAAAGGCAGGTTTTGATACCGGTATTGCTGCTGCTACAATTCAGTTTGGGGCCGCTGAGTTGGGGTATGGATGCTGTATGTTAGCCTCCTGTGACCGAAAAGCTCTGTGCAGTTCCCTTGGAATAGCCAGTCGATATGAGGTCCAGCTAGTGTTGGCCCTTGGAACTCCCGCAGAGCAGGTCGTCCTTGAGACAACAGAAGGGGCAGAAGGGTCGGTCACCTACTTCCGTACTGCTGACGGAGTCCACCATGTTCCCAAGCGAAGGCTTTCGGATATACTGGTCTAACTAATACACTCTTCACAAACTGCGTCGGCTTGTTTATTGATTTGCATCTGTGTACAATACTCTAACTGGGTTCCTCTATGGGGTGAAAAGATGATCGTATGTAAGTTCAGTGGTAACTGTGTAGCGGATGCAAAGCGGATAAAGCAGACTGCTTCGCTTTTGCACTCCGATGATAGGCGTCACATAGCCGTAGTTTCAGCACCGGGTAAACGCACTCCGGAAGACTTCAAGGTCACCGATATGCTCTATACATGCCAGCGGGAGGCGACAGCAAAACTTGATTATACTGCTTCGTTCGAAGCTGTGGCCTCGCGTTTTCGAGAGATAGCAGATGAACTAGGATTATCCTCCGATGACCTTAACGGGGAACTTGAACGTATCAGGCGTGATATTTCCCTGGGTGCCTCCGCCTCCCACGTTGCCTCCCGTGGGGAGTTTCTCACTGCAAAACTGACTGCCGAATATCTTGAGTGGGACTTTGTAGACACTGAAGAGTGCATCATATTTAAACTGGACGGTTCCCTGCACGAGAGAACCTACGAGCTACTGAGAGATGCCTTTTCCTCTGGGCGACGGTGTGTAGTACCGGGTTTTTACGGATCTTCGATGTATGGCGGTATTAAAACCTTCCCTCGCGGAGGAAGTGATATTACCGGTGCTGTGGTAGCAAAAAGCCTCGGAGCGAACCTCTATGAAACATGGGGTGCTACCCCGGGCATTCTCATGGCTGATGAACATCTCATAACGCGGCCAGAGACAGTCGGTGAGATTACCTATCAGGAAGTTCGGGAGTTATCTTCGGTGGGGGCAGGGGTGCTGCACGAAGAAGTTGTTGCTTTTCTTCGCCCGGAGGGCATCCCTGTCCAAATTAAACAGTTTGAAGACCCTCATGGAAAGGGCACGAAGGTCACTGCCAGTCGGGACGCTTCCAGACAGCCGGTAGTCGGAGTCTTCGGGAAAACTGGTTACTGTCGACTCTACGTAGGGAAGTTGAGGCTTTCCAAAGATCCGGATTACAAGCTCAAAATCCGTACGATACTTAAGGTGCACGGAATTGATCCAGAATTCACTTCCATTGGATATGATTCCATCTCATTCTACTTCCGTAAGGAGGGGCTGGAGGGGCATCAGGAGCTCATTGAGCGGATTCGTAAGGAACTGAGCCCGGACGAAATCATGACAAATGAAACCCTTGCAATGATTGGTATCGTGGGGGAGGGACTGTATCATACTCCCGGAATTCTTGCAAAAGTGAGTGCTGCACTTGCCAAAGAACAGATCATTGTCCGCTATCTCAACTACGGCGGGTCATTACTTACCTGCATTATCGGGGTTGATGAGGATGAATATTTCCATGCGCTGCAGGTTATGTATCATACCCTCTCTGTACAGCCTCTTCAGGAAAAATAACAGGTCACCATCTCTCGATCATATTCTGGGACTTCGTGCCTGCTCCCCTTACTGATGGTATAGAGCTTCTGCTCGTACCTGCAGCAATCGAGAAGGTCGTCTAGATGGTGTGCGTTCTTCAGCGCATTATCATAGCGTACAAGTCGAAAGGCAGTAACAATATGTCTGCTTGAGAGTTGAAACCAGGGATAGACAGACGACCCTTTGCATACGAGTGCACCTTCGGCAAAAAAGGAACTGCTGTCTTGGTGCGCGGCAAGGCCAGGAACTGCGTAATAGGGGGAGATGCCGGTTGTTGTCGGCAGTCTGGAAAGCCACCTGATTGTATTCACAACACGTTGGGGAGTGTCCTGCTCCAAGCCGCAGATAAAGTAGGTCACCGATGGGAGACCTTTGCTATCTATATACCTGATAGTCTCTTCGAGAAGTGAACTATTTCCTGCTCTGTCTGCAGTTTCTAGCTGCTGTTCTGACAGGGAAACAAGTGAAAGGTTGAACTTGACCATTCCTGCGGCCACCAGCACGTCAATGAGGTTGGTGTTCAGTAGTCGATAGTCCAGTCCGTTCTCTGCAGAGAAGGTAGTACCGGGGCGCAAGTTTCTGAAAGCCCTCATAATCTCAAGCAGATACTCTGGAGCAAGAAGAATATTATCATCCTCAAGACACACGTGTATGTGCTTATTTCTCGGCGTTGTTTGCAGAAAACCACTGAAAGCCTCAATTGCATGCTCAACGGAAACCGTTCTGAACGTATGACCGTGAACAAGATGGTTTGAGCAAAAACTGCACGTGCGAGGGCAACCGCGAGAGAGGCTGACACAAACGGTAACCAGGCTCTTGCTCTCAGCTGTCTGTTGAATACCCATCTCAAGACTCTCCGGGGACCGCTCTGGTTGCCGGAAGTCGGGCTGCGAGACTCCCGATTGGGTAGAAGCTAACAATTGCCTCAATGCCTCTTTTTCAGCTTCACCGCAGAAGACTGCATGTACCGCATCATGTGCCAGGAAGTAGTCCGGTAGTACGGAAACGCCAGCTCCACAGAGGATGATTGGGACATCCGGCAGAAGGGAATGTATGTATGCTGCAGATGCAATGGCATCATCAGCATAGGCGAAGGCAAAACAGCTGATAAACATGACCTCGGGGCGTACACTGAGGATGGGTTGTTCCCAGTAAGCAACTGATGTGCCGAACTGTTTGTACTGGCTGAAAAAAGAGATGGGTCCGTGCTCGCCAGAGACAAGAAGTGGTGTTAGATAGGAGAGCTGAGCAGGAAGGGGAACAGTCCGAACGGGTAGCCGGGCGGGGGCAAGACAGTTGAACACGCTGACCTGATGACCCATTGCTCGCAGAGTGTCAGCTCCCGCAGCGGCGCCAAGGGCTGAAAGTCGGTGAGATGTTGTATAGAAATCCGTGATAGGCGGGATGAGAATGCCGATGCGCATAGTTTGGTGTGCTCCTGGCGCAAAGAGAGCCGGCTAATAAAGCCGGCTCTCTTGTGGAAAGATTTCTAGAACGAGGAACTGCTAGACAACAGCTACCTCGGTCTCACCATCAAAAAAGGTTACCTTGTCGAGGTTCGGCACCATGCTTACTTTCTGATCAACCTGGAGCTGAATGTCAGGTTCAACACGGGCGATGAGCTGATTGCTCTTTGTATTGACAAAGACATGAGTCTCAGCGCCAAGGGGCTCGATAACCATTACCGATGCGTCGATGGTCTTACCCTCTTCAGGTTTATCAGCAGCCGAAAGGTCCTCGGGACGGATACCGAAGGTCATCTGTTTGCCTTCATAGTCTTTTAACAGCTTGTTCTGCCTTTCATTGAGTTTTATTCTGAAACTGCCCTCATCCGCATACAGATCGTTGCCCTCTTTTACGATGGTTACGTTGAGAAAGTTCATGGGAGGTGACCCAATAAATCCGGCAACAAACTTGTTTGCAGGATTGTTGTACAAGTCGAGAGGGCCTCCAATCTGCTGGATTATTCCGTATTTCATGACGACGATCTTGTCAGCCATTGTCATCGCCTCGACCTGATCATGGGTAACATAGATCATAGTTGCATCGAGCCGGTTGTGAAGAGCTGAGATCTCGGCTCTCATCTGTACACGGAGTTTTGCATCCAAGTTGGACAACGGTTCATCAAACAGGAATACTTTCGGCTGCCTGACGATCGCTCGGCCGACGGCAACACGCTGTCTCTGGCCCCCGGAAAGAGCCTTTGGCTTTCTGTCAAGCAATTCTTCAATGTCGAGAATCTTGGCAGCTTCTTGTACCCGCTGCTCAATATCCTCTTTCGGAAACTTTCTGATCTTCAAGCCGAAGGCCATGTTGTCATAGACACTCATGTGCGGATAGAGCGCATAGTTCTGGAATACCATTGCTATGTCTCTGTCTTTGGGTGGAATGTCGTTGACAATTTTTCCGTCGATGGACAGTTCACCGGAAGTGATATCCTCCAGTCCGGCGATCATACGAAGAGTTGTGGACTTTCCACAACCAGAAGGACCGACGAGTACAACGAACTCCCGGTCCTCAACGGTGATATCAATTGAATCAACCGCTTTTACATTACCGTCATAGACTTTGGTAATGTCTTTGAGAAGTACAGTGGCCATAATAACCCCCTAATTTATCTTATGCATTAAACCTTACAACTAAACATGGGGGTTGTCAACGAAATGTTTAAACGCGTGCATACCATGCATTCATACTACAGAAAAACAGTTTCAAGATATCGGAATCAGCTTTTGTATATGTTGAAAATTGTCTGGATTGTTTTGTCAC
>JBNJDX010000005.1:0-65800 GCA_051745285.1 Spirochaetota bacterium | reverse complement strand
TTAACTGCTTTTACGCTGTTTTATGGTGTATGCTTGTAAGGTTACTTGCTTGTTGAATTATCCAAGACTTCAAATCTGTACAATGCTTTCAGAAAGTGTCTCCTTCCTGTACCTCAACTATATTGCCACTGTGGAATAATGTCAAGAAGCTTTCGACCCTGTATATATTGTTCCAACAGGAGACAGGCTCCTACCGCCGCTCTGCGACGTACTGACTCCCTGGAATATGCATGAAATTGAAGACAGACACTTTGCGTCTGTCTTTCAGCCGCATCAAAACCAAACCAGACTGTCCCGACCGGTTTCTCTGCACTTCCGCCCCCCGGCCCGGCTATCCCGGTTATGCTGAAGGCTACATCAGTTTTCGACAACCGCCGAATTCCAGCGGCCATTGCTTCGGCGCAGGTTTGAGATACAGCCCCGTGCTCGGCAAGAATCCGTGGTGAGATACCGAGTATCTGTTCTTTTGCATCGTCTGCATACGTAGTGACCGAACCCCAGAAGTATGCTGAGCTCCCCGGTAAATCAGTCAGCAGTTTTCCCGTTAGCCCGCCGGTACACGATTCGGCTCCCGCAACTGTCAACCGGGTTGCAAGCAGTCTGTCTGTAAGTTGTGTACAGGCTGTGACATCCCCTTTCTGAACGAGTTCCTGCCCGAGTTCCCGCCGAAGATAGTCCAAAAAGGCTTCTCGAGTTTCCTGCGAAGAACCCTGTAGATAGAGGCTGATACGTTCCGGCTGCATGCGGGTCCCCCACAGCGGGGCAGTTTCACCGACATGCTCTGCCGCAAGGGCACAGGTCTGCTCAAGCAAGGATTCAGGAACAAGGAACACAGAGGCTTCTGTACGCTGCTGTTCACTCTGCTGGAGTCCAGCTCTTTTTGCCAGGTCGGGCATCACCTGGCCGTTCCACATGGTCAGCATCTCCCGGGGAGGACCGGGAAGAGCATACAACCGCCCGTCGAGGGCAAACCCAGGTGCAGTTCCCTCAGGATTGGGCAACACGGTGCACCCGGCAGGAATCATAACCTGGCGAAGATTTGCTGCATTGAGGCGGTCACCGACACGGGCTGCAAGAACCTGTTTCGCCTCGGTATTAAGCTGCAAGGGGGCCTCGTAGACCGTAGCAACGGCATCCCGGGTAATATCGTCGGAAGTCGGGCCAAGTCCCCCAGTGGTGATCACAAGGTCCACCTTGTTGCTTAAACTCCTGAGTTCGTCTTCTATTCCCCCGTCGTCAGGAATCAGCGTTACTTTACACACCTGGTAGCCAAGCCTGGTAAGGTCGGAGCTGATAGTCTTTGCATGTGTATCCTGGATAATTCCGCGTACCAGCTCACTACCGATAATGCATACCGCAGCCTGCTTCATGCTCGAGAGCTCCTCTCGCGAAGTATGGTGACAACAGCCCGAAGGCTTCCACCGGCTAACAGTAACACTGACAACCCCAGTGCAAGATACGCAAACCAGTCCACAAAGCGGGTATAGACTGTGTCCTTATAAGTATAAATCGGCACTTCGGTGTTAATCCAGCCACTGACAAACGGTTCCATGAGCGTGAGAATCCGTCCTGCCGGATCAATGACGCTTGTCATCCCCGAATTCGTGCCCCGCACCATTGAACGGCGATTCTCAACGGACCGGAAAACAGCCATGGCAAAATGCTGCATCTGGGAGGGAACTGAGCCGGACCATGAATCATTGGTCATGTTGACAATCACATCCGCTCCATTCTGCACGAATTCTGCAGAGAGATAGCCGAAAATATCTTCGAAGCAAATCGGCGTGGAAAAGGTTACCCCGTCACTGGTCTCAAATACTGTTGCCTCCTGACCGTATCCCCAGAAATTGTACTCATTTTCGACAAGCAGCTGATGAATCCTGGGAAACGTGTCCTCATAGGGGAAGTGTTCTGTCATTGGTACCAGATGCTGCTTCCGGTAGGTTTCGACGAGTTCCCCATTTTCGTAGAGAATGACCGCATTATAATCAACCCGGTTGAAAGACCCGTCCGGATTCACTGGCGGTTTATCGGGATCTTCCAGCCGCCCGTCATCATTCCCGGTCAGCAGGGGAACGGGAAGATTCTTAGCAAAATAGACGAACTCATCCACTAATTCAGCCATCTGCTCGTTGGTCTCATAATTCGAGTGCCAGTACACAGCCGGAACAAAGGCAGTCTCCGACCAGATGATAATATCAGGGTCTCCCGCATCCAGAGCCTGCAGACTCATGCGCCGAAGATTGTAGAAGTTGCGCTGATAGGTTGTAAAACCGCCTTCCCAGGAGTCCGCATTGTGCTGGACCAGGGCTGTCTTCCATATCCTGTCAGGCTCTTCATTATTATGGCGTGCCATGGTTGCAAAGCCGAAGATCAACGAGGCCACAAACAGCAGCAGATAGACTAGCCAGCTGATACGATGGGCTTTGAAAAAAGCTGCCAGCTCAAAGCGGTCCCAGCTCAGTGAGCCATTGAGGACATCCCCCAGCAGCCGCCCCAGTAAAAAGGAGGGAAACACCGTGAGCAGGGTAACACCCCAAATACCAAAGATCTCGGCAATCTGGATAAAGGGGAGAAACTGATACTGTGTGTAGCCGAGAATGCCGTATGCGTATCCAAAAAACCCCTGCGTGCTCAAATACTCATACGCTATCCAGATAATTGTCTGGACAACGTAGCCGTACTTGGGAAACAGGCTATCAGCCAGTTTAAGCACTGGAAACAGCACAATCCCGTAGGTGCTAAATACCAGTGGTGAAATAAATATAGCAAGCGGATGGAAGCTGGCGAGCCAGTAATTAAAAGCCAGATAGCTTGTCAGCCCAAAAAACCATCCATAAAACCAGACGACTTTCCAGGGTGCATTCCTGATAACGGCAACAACCGGTATCAGCACGATAAATCCAAGAAGACCAAACCCCCAGTCTGATGCAAAACCGGGGAATGCCAATGCAAACAGCAGGACTGATGCTAGCAACATAAGAACCTCAGAGCCGTAGGTCCTGAGGTTCCTGGGATGCTGCAGCAGAGAAATGTGTCTTTCGCTCATGTTCTCTCGTTATTAATTTGTATGCGGCTTGTTAGCAGCCGGTGTAATTTCCAGGGTGCGACAATGCAGCGGAAAGAGAGCTAGAAAGCCTTACCGCGCAGGTCCCATGCCAAATCCTTCAGCTCTTTACCGGGTCTGAAAACGGCAACTCCATGTGTGTCAACCGCAACAATCTCACCGGTTTTCGGATTTCGTGCTCGCTCTCGCCCCTTGCGGGTTCTAATCTCAAAGGTACCAAAGCCGCGCAACTCAATCACTTTATCTTCTTCTAAGCCCTCTTTTAACTCCACAAAAAATTGATCAATTACTTCATGGACGTCACTTCTGCTCACTCCAAGTTTTTCATGGATATTCTCAATTATCTCTGCTTTCGTCAATTTACGGGATGCCATAATCCCTCCTTATCGCTTCAAAACATATATCGACAAAGAAAAAGCCGGCTCTGTCAAAAGAAGCCGGTCAGATTCTTGTTCCATCTTCACCCACCACGCTTCACCGTATCGATCTTGGACGGTTATCGTCTACCTAGGCACTTTTATGTAACAGTGCGGTCAGGCGGGACTTCTTCCGGGCTGCGGTGTTCTTATGAAACAAACCCTTATTCGTATAGGTATCAATCAACTTGATAACCTGTTTAAGCTGCTCGGCAGCTGCTTCGGTGTCTTTTTGCTCCAAGGTGCTTTTATACTTCCTAGTAGCGGTTCTCACCATGCTCATCGCAGCCTTGTTGCGCGCTCGTCTTGCAATATTCTGTCGATGCCGTTTTCCTGCAGAAATGATATTCGACACGTACCTACCTCCAAAAAACTCATGATTTTACATATTTGTATATTCCAGTTGAAAATTCCAGTCTGTTCAACGGATAGAAAACCTATCACACGAACACAAAGGTGTCAATAAAGTTATCTCATTATAATGACAAAACTTCTTCTATATATTGAGGATCAACGTCCCAACGTCCGGTCTCCTTATTGTAGACAACTTGTTCGAATGGAATGGTAAACACTCTTCCATCGGAAGCTGTCAGATAATACTTGCGCGAAAGGATATTCACCTCAGTGATCTTGAGCAGCTCATCTCGAATTTTCAGCCTGCTGCCAGTATTAGGCAGCTTTTTTTTCTCTTCCCGATAAAAATCAAACTCATATGACAGGCAGCATAAAAGCCGTCCGCACGGCCCTGAAATTTTCATTGAATTCAGGGAGAGATTTTGTTCCTTGGCCATCTTGATAGAAACCGGATTCAGACGGTCTGTCACCCCATGACAGCAATAATCACGTCCGCAGACAGCCATGCCGCCCAATATCCGTGACTCATCCCGAACCCCGATCTGCCGAAGCTCGATCCGCATCCGGAAAACCGATACCAGATCCTTTACCAAGGCTCGAAAATCAACACGGTTGTCTGCTGTAAAGAAAAACAGCACCTTCGACTCTGTAAGCAGGTAATGCGCTCCAACAAGCTTCATGTCCAGCTTATGTTGTGTGATCTTCTCCTTACATATCCTGAAAGCTTCTTGTGCTTTCTGCTCATTCTCCTCAAACTGGGCGATGTCATACTCATCAGCCACCCGGTCGATCCAATCAAGATGCTTGAGCTCCTCATCCCTGGCAGTTTTCTCCTGCTCCAGGGCCTGTGCAAACATTTCCTGACGTTCAGTCTCAATGAGGGCATCATCCCCCTCTCCCTGTTCGCTCTCAGACTCCTGAGTGTTGGGTTCCTGCTGCCCGGCTTCACAACCGGGGCAATCAATACAAGGAATCTCAACATCTGCGTATGAAACATCTTTGTGTTGCTTATCTAGCCTGCTCACCGTCTCTGAAAGCATTTTTGAACGCACAAAGCCAAGCACCTGTGCCATGTCAAGTCCGTACCTGGTGGGAACAACCACATACGCACCGGGTTCAATCAATTCATTGCTTCCACAGGTGTAGGTCTCATTGGATTTGGGAATTTTTACCAGATACACATATTCAGGTGCCTGACGGTCCTTTTGTTGGCTGCCCCTTGTCTCCGTCTGCTGGGGCTGCTGTGTATCAGCCGTCTCCACCGGAGACGATGTTGCTTCCTGTTCCTGTACGTCTTCAGTCTGTCCCTGCTGACGGTCGGGACTCTTTTTATGTCTCCGGCCCGGCGGCCGATGGCTCTTCTTTCTTTTGCTCTGACCCATATTTGTATATTACTCTTTATCGATTGATTTCTCATGACTGGTACACATTAGATCCACTGAGATTTCATGATAGATCCAAACAAGCAACACGGCAGGACATCCGGTGAAAGCCAGTGTAAACAGGCTAGACCGTTAAAAGATAAACACTCTGCCGATTGCGGTAAAACTGCGTACAAACTACCATGTTGGGAAATAATTGTCAAATGCAATTGACGATTACTCAGCTTCATGCTACCTTGTGGTAAGGTCTTAGACGGACAGCAAATCTTATATTTTTCAAAATGGTTAGGTGAAATGCAGTTTTTTGATACTCATGCACACATAGGTCTGATCCATGAGGATCAGATAGAACAGTTATTAATCATACAGAGAGCAAAGCGTGCCGGTGTTAAACACATCGTCAGCATTTGCAACAGCCTCAGTGACTTCTTTGAGGTGTATGACAACCTCAAGACAGCCTCTGATGTCTATCACGCAGTAGGGGTCTCTCCCTCTGAGGTTGCAAACCCAGGCCTCGACTGGGAAGGGAAAGTCCTGAAAGGGGCCTCTTTCAACCGGGTTGTTGCCATCGGTGAGATCGGCCTGGATTACTACAGGAAGTTTGGCGATAAAAAGTCACAGATTGAACTGTTTATTCGTCAGATCGATCTGGCAAACAATCTGGGTAAACCGATTATTATTCACAATCGCGACGCCGGTGAGGATATTCTCAATATTCTACAGGATCGACCCGTTGAGGCAGGCGGTATTCTCCACTGCTACTCGGAAAACTGGGAGTATGCAAAGCGAGCCTTAGATTTGAATATGTATATCTCCTTTGCAGGTAATGTTACCTACAGAAATGCAAAAAACCTGCATGAAACTGCAGCCGCACTCCCATCAGACCGTATACTCATCGAGACTGAAAGCCCTTTCATGGTTCCATCGAAATACAAAGGCAAGCGTAATAAGCCTGCCTATTTACCCGAGGTTGCCTATGCAATCGCCGACATTCGTCAGGAGCCGGTTGAAGAAGTTGCTCAGTATCTGTACGCCAACAGTCTCCGGATTTTTCAGCTCCCTGAAGAAGCTTAGAATGTATTGCCATGGGACTCTATGAACACCCGATAACCATTGGGTCGGTAAGAGTACCCGGTAATCTCTTTCTCGCTCCCCTAGCCGGGTATACCGACAGGGCTTTCCGTGAGGTTTGCCTGCGAGAAGGGGCGTCTTTAACCTGTTCAGAAATGATCTCAGCTGAAGCCATTGCTCGCGGCAATGCAAAAACCTTTGATCTTGCTGCGAGAGCCCCCTCTGAACGACAGTTCGCAATCCAGCTGTTCATGCCGGATGCTGAGACTGCAAAACGCGCAGTCAGCACGGTCAAAACATTTGCTCCCACTATCATTGACATCAACTGCGGGTGCCCGGTTCCAAAGATTGTAAACAACGGCGCCGGTTCAGCGTTGATGCGCAATCCTCTAGAAATCAGGCGTATAGTCCAGACCCTTGTGAATGCCCTCAGCATACCGGTAACGGTGAAAATCAGACTGGGATGGGATATGCAGAGCAAGAACTTTCTGGAGGTGGCTGATGCTGCTGCTGACGGGGGCGCAAGCCTGATTACCATGCATGCACGCACAAAAACCCAAGGGTATTCCGGCTCTGCCGACTGGAATGCCCTTGAGCAATTAAAAAGCCACATACATATACCGGTAGCAGGGTCCGGCGATCTCTTCACTCCAGAGGATGCACTTCGCATGCTGCGGGAAACAGGCGTGGACGCCCTGATGTTTGCCCGCGGAGCGCTGGGCAATCCATTCATCTTCTCCCAGACAAAACAACTGCTCAATGATGGAGAGCTGGCCGCAGAACCCACCCGGGAAGAACGGTTTTCCCGCGCTCTTGAGCAACTTGAGCTGGCAATTGCCGAAAAGGGCGAGCAGCGTGCCTGTAAGGAGATGCGCAAGCACGTTTGCGCCTACTCGAAGGGCTTATCCAATTCCAATACCCTCAGAGCTGCCATTGTGAAAGCTTCATCCCTAGGAGACTATCAGCGTCTGCTTAAGACTTGACCAATAATGGGTCTAATGGTAGTGTTTGCAGGAACTTGAGCGGGAGGTTATTTCCCGCGGCAGCCACATATCCGACAACCAGCCCATAAGGAGATCAACTTTTGAAAGTACTTGTGCTTGGTTCCGGCGCCAAAGACCACGCATTATCGTGGCTCTTTTCCAAAAGCAGACGCCTCACCGGTCTTTTTATTGCTCCGGGAAATGCAGGCACTGAACATCTCGGTGTCAACCTCCCGGATGTGGATCCTGCCGATCCGCAGGCCGTACTGCAGGCTTGCCGTGCTCATAACATAGACTTTGTCTTCTGTGGAACTGAAGCTCCCCTTGCAGCCGGAGTAGTTGATACTCTGCTAGCCGAGGGAATAAAAACCTTCGGGGCTCCTCTAGCCTCCTTAAAACTGGAGGGAGAACGTTCATTCGCAAGGGAATTCACCACCAGACACGGCATCCCCATTCCCTCTCATTACATCGCTCGAAGCGCCGATGAGCTTGAAGCGTTCATAGAGGCCAACATAGACAAGCGCTTTGTTCTTAAGCGCAACGGCCTTGCTCCGAGTAGAGTCATGATCGACTCTTCGGATAAAGGGCACCTCATGGATTTCGGCAGGCGCCTACTGGAGAAGGGTGAGGTCCTCATTGAAGAACATCTGAAAGGTATGCCGCTGACAGTTACCATCCTCACTGATGGTATGCAGTATCTCATGCTGCCACTGTGCTCGGATTATACAAAGGCTGAAGAGCACGGGAAGGGGGCTGCAACGGGAGGAATGGGCTCGGTCTGTCCAGTTCCAGTCCTCGACCGGAAGACAAAACAGGCCATTACCGAGCATATCGTCGAACCCACTCTCAAAGGCTTGGTTGATGAGCAACTCAGCTATAAAGGCGTTTTGATTTTCAGTCTGATCCTTACCGATTCTGGCCCGAAACTGGTTGACTACCATGTTCGGTTTAATGATCCGGCCACTCAGGCGATGGCTCCCCTGATCACTTCGGACTTTCTCGATCTGCTTGAGGCTATAGAGAATCGTACTCTTAACGAGACAGAACTGAAGATATCAAATAATTCTTCGGTTGCGGTGGTGGTGGCAAGTCGTGGATATCCGGAAAACCCGGTCTCAGGCAAACGAGTCTCCCTGCCCGCCTACGCCGGGAGTAATATGATCTTCGATAAAACGATCACCTTTTTTGGGGCTGTTGAGAGAACGGGGGCTTACCTCCAAACAAGTGGTGGTCGATGTTTTACTGTGGTAGGTATCGGTACTAACATTCTTGAGGCAAATACGGCTGCCTACAGCGTCATTCCTGAAGTAGCCTTTGAAGGGGCCTGGTACCGCAGTGATATCGGGAACAAGTTCTTCAACGAATAGTCAGCCCTTTCTACGTACCTCATACAGCAGGATACCCGCGGCAACCGATACATTGAGCGAGTCAATATGGCCTGTCGTGGGAATCGAGACGAGTTTGTCGCAGCTTGCTTTAACAAGCCGGCTCAAGCCCGCTCCCTCTGCTCCCATAACCAGGCCGGTTCTTCGAGGCATTGATACGTCCTGCAGACGTTCTCCTTCCGGGTCTGCCCCGTAAAACCAGAAACCAGCCTCCTGCAGCTGCTGCATCTCGCGCACGAGGTTTTTTACGACAACCACAGGGACATACTTTGCAGCCCCGGCTGAGACCTTCATAACTGTCGTGGTTTGATGAACACTTCGTCGCTGGGGCAGCACAACCAGGTCAACACCGAACATATCGGCGCTGCGTAAAATGGCTCCCAGATTGTGGGGATCAGTCACCCCGTCAAGAATCAAGACCAAACCGCCTTCATGTTCAGAAAGGCGATCCAGGTAGGTCTTTACCTCTTTAATGGTATCCTGCATGACCGACCGTCCCAGCACCAGCACGGCGCCACGATGATCTGCTTTCTTCCCGGCAAGATCATCTAACTGGGCATCAGGTACATACTGTATGTGAACCCCTCGCTGCTGAGCCAGCCGAATGAGCGGCTGCACGCGTTTGGCAGGCTTCTGCTGCACATACAGCTGCGCAGCTTTCCCTGCTGACTGCAGGGCTTCCTCTATGGGGTGAAACCCCAGCACTACATCAGCCACTTCTTACAGCTCTGATAGCTCTATGGGATTCGGACGGGACTCCTCACCCATTACGTCAGAGAGTTCCTTCAGCAGGGCCTTGGCTTTCGCAGAGGGCCGTTTCGGGGTCTCTATATGCAGTTTTATAAACATATCCCCCCGTTTCTCAGGATTATGCAGATGCGGAACCCCGCGATTCTTCAGGCGAAGGATCTTCCCGTTTTGCACCCCGGCAGGAATTTTTACTTTTACCCGTTTGTCATCAATCGTATGAACTTCAATTTCGGCTCCAAGAGCGGCCTGAGTCATTGATACAGGGATAACACAATACAGGTCATTCCCGTCACGTTCGAAGTACTTGTGCGGACGAACTGTAACATATACCAGCAGGTCCCCTGCAGGTCCTCCGTTCGGTCCGGCATCACCTTGGCCCGGGACGGTTATTCGCCGCCCGGAGCTGATACCTGCAGGAATTGTCACTTTCACCTTCTGCTGTTTTTTCCTCAGACCGGTGCCGTGACAGTGCTGGCAGGGGTTTTCAATTACATACCCCTCACCATTACAGGTTGGGCAGGTAGAGGCAATAGAGAAAAATCCTGAGCTCCGGCGTACCTGTCCGGCTCCGCCGCAGGTATCACAGACCTTCTTCCCTGAACCCTTCTCAGAGCCGCTGCCACCACAGTTACTGCAGGCAACATTCCTCGAATAGCTTATCTCTACTTTGGTACCGAACACCGCGTCCTTGAAATCAATATCAAGGTTATAACGCAGATTGGCTCCTCGTGCAGGACCGCCGCCCCCCCGTCCTGAGGAGGAGCGAGACCCGCCACCGCCGCCGAAAAAGGAGTCAAAAATACCGCCAAAATCACCAAAAATATCACTGAAATCGCGGAATACAGAGGAGTAATCTTGCGCACCTCCTCCTCCGCCGCCGTTCATGCCTTCCACGCCGGCAAAACCGAACTGGTCGTAGGCCTTACGCTTCTGCTCATTACTGAGCACCTCGTACGCTTCGGAGGCCTCCTTGAAGGCATCCTCGGCCTGTTTGTCGCCGGGATTCTGGTCCGGGTGATACTTTATTGCCAGTTTGCGATATGCTTTTTTAATCTCATCACTGGAGGCTCCCTTAGGAACCCCCAGTACTTCGTAATAATCTCTCTTACTCAAGGTTAAAGACCCCTTTTTTCAGTTTCAATGTCTATTTCTTATCTTCGTCGTCATCAACCACTTCGTAATCTGCATCTTCTACAGTGTCATCGTCAGAGCCCTGTGAAGCCTGATCGGCCCCACCGGAAGCTGCGTCGCCTGACTGCTCCTCGGAAGATGCATTCTTGTACATCTCCTCAGCAAGCTTATAGGAGGCCTGTTGGAGAGCTTCCATCTTCTGCTTAATATCCTCAACATTATCACTTTCCATAGCCGACTTCAACTCAGCTGAGGCGCTCTCGATCTTGGATCGCTCGTCCTCGGAAATTTTATCGCCATGCTCTTTGAGCGACTTATCCGTAGAATAGATAAGATTATCAGCCTGATTTCTCACCTCAATCCGTTCTTTTTCGGCCTTATCCTCTTCAGCATGCAGCTCTGCATCCTTGACCATCTTGTCAATCTCCTCTTCGGAGAGACCGGAGGAGGATTCAATCCTGATCTTCTGCTCCTTACCGGTTCCAAGATCCTTGGCCGAAACGTGCACAATACCGTTTGAGTCAATGTCGAAGGTTACCTCAATCTGAGGTACGCCTCGTGGTGCAGGTGGAATACCAACCAGGTCAAAATTACCAAGCGTTCTGTTCTGGCTTGCCATCTCGCGCTCACCCTGCAGTACGTGGATCGACACAGCTGTCTGGTTATCAGCAGCTGTCGAGAAAATCTGGCTCTTTCGAGTCGGGATGGTTGTATTGCGCTCTATCAGCTTGGTAAACACACCACCGAGAGTCTCGATCCCCAGTGAAAGCGGCGTAACATCCAGCAAAAGAACATCTTTGACGTCCCCACCGAGGATACCGCCCTGAATAGCTGCGCCTCTGGCAACCACCTCATCAGGGTTAACGCCCTTGTGCGGATCGCGTTTGAAAAGGCTCTTTACAAGCTCCTGAACTGCCGGTATACGGGTAGACCCGCCGACAAGAATAACCTCGTCGATATCTTCAGCCTTGAGTCCCGCATCATTGAGCGCTTTCTGACATGGCTGTTTGGTTCTTTCAACCAGATCGCCAACCATTTGCTCGAACTTGGAACGTGTCAGTGACATCTGCAAATGCTTCGGGCCTGAAGAATCAGCAGTAATAAACGGCAGATTAATGTCAGTCTGCTGCCGACTGGAAAGCTCCATCTTGGCCTTCTCAGCTGCTTCCTTGAGCCGCTGCAGAGCCATCCTGTCCTGTGAAAGGTCGATGCCCTGCTCATTCTTGAACTCTTTTACCATCCAGTCAATGACACGCTGGTCGAAGTTATCGCCACCTAGGTGTGTATCACCGTGGGTAGACTTTACTTCAAACACACCGTCCCCGAGCTCCAGGATGGATATATCAAATGTTCCACCACCCAGGTCATATACAGCGATCTTTTCGTCTTTCTTGTCATCCTTTCCAAAACCGTATGCCAGAGAAGCGGCAGTCGGTTCATTAACAATACGCTTTACCTCAAGCCCAGCAATACGACCGGCATCTTTAGTAGCCTGTCGCTGAGCGTCGTTGAAGTAGGCAGGTACTGTGATAACAGCTTCGGTCACCGTTTCACCGAGATAATCCTCTGCAGTCTGTTTCATTTTCTGTAGAACAGCCGCAGATATTTCTTCGGGGGAATACTCCGTTCCCTGGGCTTCAACTCGGACCTCGTTATTCGAGCCCTTCTTTATACTGTACGGAACCATCGAAATCTCAGTTGGCACTTCGCCATGCTTGCGCCCCATAAAGCGTTTAATCGAGAAAATCGTGTTTTCCGGATTGGTAACAATCTGGTTCTTTGCCGGTTGCCCTACCAGGCGTTCCCCCTTGGAGGTAAAACCGACAATCGAGGGAGTCGTTCGCTGTCCTTCTGAGTTTTGAATAACAACTGACTCTCCGCCCTCCATGACAGCTACACATGAATTTGTCGTTCCTAAATCAATTCCTATAATCCGTCCCATGGTACTATTCTCCTTGCCTTCTTAGTTATATATTACTGTTTCTGATCTTCAGCAGCCGACTGGCCATCTCCAGTCTCAGTATCTTTCTCCGCTGCGGCTTCTGAGGTCGGTTTGCCTACCTTCACTTTTGCATGCCTGATAACTCTATCATTCAGGGAATACCCCTTCTGATAGACCTCAACCACTTCTTCCCGGTCGCAGTCTGGCCGCTCCTCCATCATCAGAGCTTCGTGCCGCTGCGGGTCAAACTCTTCGCCGGCTGTTTCCATGCGTTTCAAGCCCCAATTCTGCTCCAGCATACTGACAAAACGCTTTTCAATAAGCTTTATCCCCGAAAGGAAGCTCTCAAAGTCTTTTGTCTCCTCTGCCGATTGTATTGCCCGCTCAAAATCATCAATGACCGTCATAAGGTCCTTCAGCAGGGCCTCATTTGCATACTTGATCGACTCGTCCTTTTCACGGAGAAGTCGCTTACGAAAGTTCTCGTAATCGGCATGCTTACGCAAGTACTGGTTCTTATAATCCTCCACTTCGCCTTTTAACTGTTCAACAGAACCACGAAGCTCTTCAATCTCGTCAACCTGTTCGCTCTCTTCTGTCTGCTTATCTTCCTCTTGCTGCTGAGCAGCAACGTCCTCGTTTTCTTCTCCGGGCTTCGTGCCGGGCATTTTTTTCTTACCTGCTTTCCCAGACATATGCTCTCCTACGTTGTACATATAATATGCTCAGAGGACACCCCTGAGCAGTGTGTTTCTGGATCCTATTCACCGCATGTGAAACAAAAACCATTCTTTATCGGCGCGGGCGGATTCCTCCGTGACCGCAACTCAAACATACTAACAGGGTTTTATCAACGTCAAGTATTTTCGGGGATCGGCTTCAGGTTATATCACGCTTCCTCGTCGGAAAAGCCAAGAAGCTCTTGAATCAGCTCCACTTCACCTCTGGGAATTTCAGTCAACTCCTCAATTTCGGTGCTGGAAAAGCCTTCTCTCAAGTGTTCTTCAACAATCTTACGCTTTTCCGGGGAAACGACTGGCTCCCGCTTTTCGTCGGAGTCGTTATCATCATTATCTTCAGTATCATCGAGAACAATTTCTTCTTCATCCTCGTAGTAGATGCGGTCAAACTCATCATCATCAAAAACGTCGTCCACAGGCTCCTGTTCATCCGGAACAGTCTCCTCCTCGAGTTTACCCTGATCCGGCTCGTCCTGGAGTTCCTCGTGCTCCTCAGCCTCATCGAGAGGGGTGCTTGATTCAGTCTCAACGTCCTCTTCATGCTCTTCGAGATGCTGCATAACGCTTTCGACTGTGTGCTCCCCCTCCCCGTCGTTATCAACCGAATCATCGTCGATCATATCAAAAAGCTCAGCACTAGCTGCATCTTCTGACTCGGTATCTACCGAAATGGGCTCGTTGTCTGACTGCTCTTCCTGAGTACTGTAGAGTACCGCTGCAGCCGAAGAGACCTCACGGTTGATCCCGTTCCCGCCCCATTGTTCAAATATGACCGGTCGCTTTGTCGATCCCGATGCTGTTGAACCGCTGTTTTTCGACTGCCTGGAAATCGCTTCCGACAGATGCTGCTCAATGCTCTCCTGGGCTTCCGAAACTAGCCGGTCAACCTGAGCCTGAAACGCCTCAACTGAATTATCATACATGCGCTCAAAGGCCATAGAGAGATTGGAAAACTTCGTCTCGCTCTTATCAAGCATACGTTTGAGGTGCCTTTGGAGTTCCTCGCCTGCTTCCTGCTCGATCAGATCAACCCTGCTGCTGCGGTACTCCTCAATTTGCCCCCCCAATGTGTCCAGGGTCTCCTGCAACTGCTGCTGCTGATTTGAAAGCTCCTCAAGTTGTTTCCGGTCTTCCTGCAAGGAATCAAAATCGCTTTTCAGCAGCGCCAGTCGCTGTTCTGCTTTTTCAGTCAAGGAGGAGAGCTCCTCCAGTATGCGGTGGTAATGACTCATATAGGACTGAAGCTGTCCGAGGTCTCCGGCATGCTCCTTCAAATCCTCAAGCGAGTCGTCTACCTGGCTAAGGAGCGAGCGTACGTGCTTCTCTCTGCCGGCAATATCACTTGTAAGCTGCTCATAGGTGGCATGCAGCGACTGTTCCTGGTTATTGAGTTCCTGCTTGAGTCTGTCCATGTACGATTTCACCAGATGAATCTGCCGATCCCGTCTGTCGATAAACCTATAGAGAAAAATAACTAAAATTGTCACGAGAAAGAGAACAATATCAACCAAATAGTACATTCTAACCACCTTGGTGAGACACGGAAATCGTACGCAACAATCGCTGCCACCCAACCTGAAATGCATGCTTAGCTCAAGCTTGCTTCCACGTTGCTATTGTCGTTGAAAAGGTATGAGTTGTCAATCTGTTCGGGTTTTCAGCCGCCAAAGAGGTGTGTATACGAACCCGTTGAAAAAATTTATTTACAACTCTTGACAGTATTAGTATACATGTCTATACTAGTATATGTAATAGCTTCTGGATGCCGGTAATCCAGTTTTATCTGGTCTGCCGTTAACCAGCAAAGAGAGAAGTGCTGGGTTTTACAGGATACGGGCCGTTAAACGAGCAGACCGCCCCAGCGTGGGGACAGGGTATCACGCTGCTGGGAATCTTTTTGAGGTTTGCAGCTGTGAAGGAGGTGCATGCTTAGACCACCAGGAACATCCTGAGACCAGGTCAGTGCGGGCAGGATGAACCTGAAGACCATGGAACTGGGGGCAGGGTGTGTATGCACCTGCCGATACACAAACGGCTTAAGCAATGTTCGGACACGGCTCTAAGCCGCGAGGCTATAACAAAACTCCTGCTGCGCTGCAGCAGGGTCCCGATAGGCCGACGCATCTGCAGCGGCTGTTTCGGGGAGACAGCAAGAAGGCTCGGTGGTCTTTTCAGGCCATTGAATAATAATCGAAGTACAAGGAGAGACTACTATGAGACGTTATGCAAGTATCATCGGATTAGCGGCGGCAGTGATATTTCTGCTCGCCTCCTGCTCAGCAGGACTGTCAGTTGAAGAAGCAGAAGAGATAAAGGAGAACCTGCAGAGTACAAATGAACGGGTAAGCGATCTGGAAAACAGAATCGGTTCTCTTGATGCAGAAGACGAGGAAGAACTGTCAGCTGTAGCTGAGGAGTTGGCCAAGCTCCGAGAAGAAATTACATCTCTCGAAGAAGGTATCGAGGTCCCTGAGCAACCTGAAGAGGCTCCGGTCGACGGCGGTGCCGGGGGTGCTGGAGGCACCGGAGGTACAGCTCCAGGTATGTAAAAAACCCTGAGTCAATCATAAACAGGTCGGAGTGCTTAAGCCCCGGCCTGTTTATTGACACGCCTCAGGACCTTCTAGTACCATAGACCGAAAGGTAGGTTTTCGTGACGGTTTTAAACAAGCACAGCTATATCCCCTATTATGTGCAGATAAAACATATTCTGCTTGACCGCATCCGAAATGGTATCTATGCCGAGCAGAGTACCATACCTTCCGAATACAAACTTGCTGAAGAATTTTCCGTCACCCGAATGACCGTTCGGAAAGCCCTCGAAATGCTCAAAAGAGAGGGTGCCATCCAGACAGAACGCGGTAAAGGCTCAGTAGTCGCCTCCAAGAAAATCGAACAGGGACTTGATCACCTCTACCGTTTTGGCATTGAAGTCGGTGATTCAGGCAAACCGGCCAGATCAAAGACCATTGAGGCAACGGTGATCGACTCAACTGAAGATCTCGCCACGCTCTTTGCCCTCCCGCCAAGGGAGAAGTTTTATCGGATTGTGCGCCTTCGAATGGTGACTGATGATTTACCCGTCAGTTTGGAGACCATTTTTGTCCCCTGCTTTGTGGCTCCTGACTTACTAGGGGAACTTGATGATAATCAGTCATTGGTCAAACTGCTGGAAAACGGACACGGCATCCCGATTGCCGAGGCCACAGAGTATCTCACGCCGCAAATATCAGATGAGTACGAATCCAGACTGCTGGGGATACCCAACAACTCCCCTATCTTCCAAACAGAACGTATCACGCGACAGGAAGGCGGATCTGTCGTTGAGTTCCGGCGCAGCCTTATCCGAGGGGATACCGTGGTATTTCGCGCTGAGCTGCCGCGTTAGCCGCTTCCCTGCTGTGACGTTTCTGCAGCAAGAATATATGCTTCCAATTCACTGAAACGACTAAAGATAAAGTCAGCGCTAGGGCATTTTGCTGCAAAGCTCTCACGAGCCGCGCGTCTTTGACTGCGGACGAAGTAGGCAGTCTGCATACCGGCCTGCTTTGCCCCGATGATATCTTTACTGTAACTGTTTCCCACGTACAGCAATGTGGAGTAATCCTGAACACCGAGCCGGTCGGCCAGCATCCTGAACGGAGCGACATCCGGCTTCAGTCGGCCTGACTCCTCGGAACCGCAAACCACAGCAGCCATGGCCGAAACTCCCAGGGCCCGCGGCTTAATACCCGGTGGAAAATCTGAGAGAAGCCCTACCGGTATCTCCATTTGCTGCAGACGGGAGAATAGTGCCACCACCCCGTCAAAGGGCTTTATTCGAGAAAAACTTCGCTGCCAGAGTGTATAAAGATGCTGCTCAATACGCAGCAGGATGTTGGAAACCGCCTCAGGCGTCGCTTCTTTCCCCATCTGTTCAAGCACAACTTCTGCCTCGAGTGTACGAAGACGCTTTTCAGGTTGATTTTCTGGCAGGAGCATCTCGCTACCGTTCTGGCGCGAGCGTATTGTCTTTCGCATACGGCCATAATGGTACATCACCAGAGGGTCCCGGAAAAATGCAGGCAGCGAACAAGCGTACATGGTCCATTCTGGATAGAGGGTGCCGTCAATGTCGAATCCAACCGCAGCAATTTGCCTTTTCACTATGTTCGCGACCTCTCACGGATATCAACCTCCAGAGGCACTGAAGAAAATCCCAGATCACGACGAATACAATTCGTTAGGTATTGTATATATCCCTGGGGAAATTTATGGGAACGGTTTACGAAGAACAGAAAACGGACCGGTGCAGTGCTTGTCTGCGTACCATAGTAGACTTTAAAGTGACCAAGCTTTCCCCGGGGCGGTTCATAGGCCTGTACCCATTTTCCCAGGGCTGTATTGAGACGAGCAGTCCCGACTCGTGTGTTGAGCTGTTTCCAAACCCCCCAGCCGGTACTTAACAGTTTTGAGATACCTTCACCTGTATGAGCGGAGATCGGAACAAGCGGAGCAAACGCAAGAATGGGAAATTGAAAACGAGTTCTGTCCTTAATGGCCTGCATCTGGTTTGGAACTTCTTTGACCAGATCCCACTTGTTGAGAACGAGAACTACCCCTTTCCCCCGCCGTACGATGAGGTTGGCAATCTTCTTATCCTGCTCGACAAGCCCTTCACTGGCATCGACCATCAGAAATATGATGTCTGCCTCTTCTGTGGTAGCAATTGCCCGATTGACAGAGTAATACTCGACATCGTCGTAGACTTTGCTTTTACGGCGGATACCGGCTGTATCAAGCACAATATATTCGGTTCCCTTGTGGGAAAAACTGCCGGCTATAACATCACGGGTAGTGCCGGGGATATCACTGACAATTGAAGCTTCATGACCTAGCAGTTGATTTGCCAACGTCGACTTGCCCGTATTCGGCTTACCAAGAATGGCAATCTTAACCGGCTGCTGTTCAAAATCCTGCTGCTCTTTGGCGTCATAAAACTCAAAATCAATCATCTCGATGAGCTGCTCCTCAAGCTCCTCAATACCCAAACCATGGGCTGAAGATAGTCCGACTACATGCTCAAACCCATATCGGTAGTAATCCCACAGCAAATCGTCCCTCTTCGGTGTATCAATTTTATTGACTGCAAGTACGATCTTTTTACTGTGGGCTCTCAGAGCCTCAACCAGAGTCTCATCCTCCGGGGTAACCTCTGTGACATCCATTAACAGCACAATGACATCGGCCTCGGAGAGCACCTGGTAGCTTTTATCGGTAACTAAGCCATCCAGCCCCTCCTGGTCGAGTTTCACTCCCCCCGTGTCTATGAGTTCCACCGGTCGGTCCGCAAGCTGCCATTGAGCAAAAATGGGATCACGTGTGACCCCGGGTTCGGCATGGGTGATTGCCTTCCTCTGACCGATAAGCCGATTAAAAAGAGTTGATTTACCCACATTGGGTCGCCCTATTATCGCGACCGAGGGTATATTAGGATTCGTTATTGTATAATTCGAAGCGTTCATTCATCCAGTTCCTGACGTATCTGTTTATTTTTTCGTATGAGTCCATGGAGATTATCTTCTGCACCAGCTGACGGGCATCAGAAATCCTCACTGAACGAATGATCTTTTTTATTTCTGGGATACCTGCCGGACTCATACTAAATTCATCCAAGCCTAGTCCTAACAGGACTACAGCATAGAGAGGATCTGCGGCCATTTCCCCGCACATTCCAACCGGTACTCCCTCACGATGACCCTTTTCGATAACAGACTGAACAAGCCGCAACACTCCCGGGTGGAGCGGCTGGTAGAGATAGGCAATTTTATCATTTCCCCGGTCGACAGCTATGGTGTACTGAATCAGGTCATTTGTTCCGATAGACAGGAAATCAACGCGACGAGCAATCGCGTCTGCAAGCAGCGCTGCCGAGGGAACTTCGATCATCGAACCCAGTTTAATATCTTCATCAAAAGGAATGTTATCCTGCCGGAATTCCCGTTTAACCTCATCAACAATCCGAATAACATGATCAAGTTCTTCAACCCCGCTGATCATGGGAAACATGATCCCCAGTTTCCCATACGTGGAAGCTCTCAGCATTGCCCGCAGCTGGACTTTGAATACATCCGGCCGAGCCAGGCAAAATCTTACAGCACGCCATCCCAGAATTGGGTTTTCCTCGTCAAAGCCATTAATCCCCGGAATGATTTTATCGCCGCCAACATCGAGAGTCCTGATTGTCACCGGTCCAGTGTCCTTCATGCCTTCAAGTACTTGCGAGTAGGCCTGAAACTGCTCCTGCTCAGAGGCGTGTTCCCCGGGACGCATAAACAAGAATTCTGAGCGGTACAAACCAATTCCATCGGCCCCGTGGGACCGGCAGGAGGCGACCTCCTCGGGAACCTCAATATTTGCTTTGAGCTGTACGTGGTGCCCGTCTATTGTTTTTGCTGCCAGATCATTAAACGAAAGGAGCTCAGCTTCATGCTGTTGCCACCGCTCTATCTTTCCCTGATACTCCTTCACGGTATTCTTGTTCGGCCGGAGGTATACTTTTCCAAGGTTTCCGTCGAGCACTACCTTGTCCCCGTTGGAAACCTTCTGAGAGACAGAAGAAAGACCGAGCACAGCCGGTATTTCAAAGGCTCTAGCCAGAATTGCCGTGTGGGATGTCTTCCCCCCACCGTCAAGAGCGATGCCCCTGATATACCGCCGATTCATCGTGAGCACTTCAGAGGGCAGCAGATTATCGGCAACCAGAATTACCTCTTCTGTGATATCAGTAAGGGAAGCCCGTTCGATATACATCAGCTGATGCAGGAGTCGACTCTGGATATCATATAAATCCATAGTCCGCTCCCGCAGATATTCATCACCGGAATCTTTCAGTGAGTTGATCATCATCGCTATGGTATCTTCAATGATACTCTCAGCATTCATAAGCTTCTGCTCGATCCCGCTGTGAACCTGCTGAGAGAGGTCGGGGTCGCGAATCATCATGATGTGGGTATCAAGGATATTCAGGTTGCTCTCCGGAGCAGTATCTTTGGTGGTGTCTTTCAAGTTGACAAGATCGCTCTCCGCCCGCTGCAGCGCATCGTTGAACCGGTCCCGCTCCTGTTTGACTTCACTCTGATCAATCGAGTACCTCGGGGCCTTCAACGAGTGGGTAGAGTAGAGAAAAACTTTTCCAATCACGATGCCCGAGGAAGCCGGTATTCCCTTGAATATTCTCATAGTAGTGTCACTATACGGAGTTTTATCGGTGATGTCAAATTATCCAACCCCGCTTCAAGAGAGAAAGCTCCTATGTGCTCTCCTGGCTGGGCGTTGCTCTACCGGGTCCATTACGCTAGAATACCATCATGAAAGAGCCCAGTAAGCATACAGACCCTGAGAAAATTCCCCCGATTATGTGGCTTGTACTGGTGCTCGTCATTGTAGCAGTAGCCGCCTACAGTATTCCTGCAGCACTGCGTGCATACCGAAGCTCGGGGCTCAAGGAACTGATACAGGAGCATCAAGACAGTACAGCCGCAGCTGGTAGTGAACATGCCCCTCAGTATCAGGGGGCAGTATTTTTTCTCTCGCCTGAACCAAACGGCACCATGGCGCTAGCCGACGTATCAACTTCGATTGATTCTCAGCAGGGACTCAATGACCTGCTTGAGCGGCTGCTGAGGGGCCCTTCATTTGATGAACTTGAATTAGGTTATATCTCCCTCATACCAGACGGAACTAAGCTCATCGGTACCAGTATTGCTGACCGCGCTGCCTATATTGAACTCTCTAGTCATCTGACGAATGAAGGATTGTTTGGCAGGGATGGAACAGAGTATGCCTGCAAGCAGATTGTTCAAACTGCAAACTCTCTTCCGTTTATCAGAGAAGCTCTGATTATTGTTGACGGTACTGTCTTTTACCAGAGCAGTAGCCCTGGTCTCTGATACCCTACGGCAGGGAGCTGATGAGCTTTTCGCGTTCACTGCTACTGAGTTCCTGCTGGTTCGACTCCGCACTGCAAAGCAGAGCCAGATACTCCTGATTACCGCCTCTCCCAGTCACAGGGGAGGCTGCCATACGGCTGAGGCAGACTCCCTCGTCTTGCAGGCGGGCGACAGTATCCCTGAGAATCTGGTGACGATCTTCGCGTCGGCTGACAACCCCATTGAATGATTCCAGACGATGTTCAGTCTCAAATTGCGGTTTTATCAAGGCAATGAGCTGGCCCGAAGAAGTTAAAGAAATAATATGACTGGCTGCCCCTGAGAGGGAGCGGAAGGAGAGATCGGCTACCCCTGCAAAGGGGATCGGATCAAGTGCACCGACTTGCATGATATTTGTCCGCTCCATGGCAACAACGCGTGGATTCCGCCGCAGAGTGTAATCCAACTGGTTCCAACCGACATCAACAGCATACACCCGCTCTGCCCCAAACCTCAGCAGGCAGTCAGTAAACCCTCCGGTAGAAGCCCCGGCATCAATAAACACCTGTCCGGTAACAGGGAAAGTCCACTCCCGCAGCGCATAAGCTAGTTTCTCCCCGCTCCTCGAGACAAAAGACGAAGACTGGTGGAGTGCCACGTGCGCACCAGCAGCAACCAGTGCTTTAGGGTCAGTTAGGATTTCTCCATCGACTGCGACCTCCCGGCAGACGATCAGTGCCCGCAGACGCTCACGTTCTCTGTCCGGAAATTCACGGCACAACCGATCAAGCAAGCTTATGCGTTTCATCGGGGTTTATACTCCGTAGTGGTTCACGATCCGTTCGACGGCAAGACAGCGGCCTGTAGAACTATCTACAGTAGCAACAAGTGCATTGATCATAGCAGCATCATCGGCAATCTCGCTTTTTATCGGCATCTGTGTCAGCTGACGGCGGACCGAGAGTTCCGGGGAACTGCCGATTACACTGAGGGCAGCACCGGTCATTCCAAGGTCGGTTATATACCCTGTTCCCCCGGGCAGGATTCGTTCATCCGCAGTCTGCACGTGGGTGTGCGTTCCGACAAGCACGGAAACAAGCCCGTCAAGATAGAGTCCGATGGCCTCTTTTTCCTGAGTGGACTCTGCGTGCATATCGACAAACAGGAGTTTCGTCTGCTTTCTGAGCTGAAGCGCCAGCTCCCGGCCAACCCGGAAGGGGCAATCTGTCGAGGGCAGGAAATCACGCCCCTGCAGGTTCATCACTGCAGCAGTCAGTCCGTGGCGCTCGATTATAACCGAACCATGCCCCGGAACTCCCGGCGGGTAATTGGCCGGTCGAAGAATTCGGTGATCCTGATCCATACGAGCTCGGATCTCTTCCCGCTGCCAGATGTGATTACCGGAGGTGATCACATCTACACCTGCTGAGAACAGCTGATCAGCATCATCAGGGGTAATACCGAAGCCCTCGGTTGTATTTTCGCCATTGGCTATCACCAAATCCGCGCCATGCGTTTTAATCATCTGGCGAAGCCCCACAAAAACGGCCCTGCTCCCTGGTCGCCCACAGATGTCGCCAAGAAACAGGACCTTCATATGCTGTTTTGTCATACTTCCTATCTTTCCCGGCTGCCGCCCCCGTAAGGACAGCAACCGTTCACTCTCTACTTTGCGTACTCAACCACACGTGTCTCGCGTATAATTGTTACTTTGATCCGCCCGGGATACCGCAACTCAGCTTCAATACGTTTTGCGATATCCTTGGCAAGCTCTTTTGCCTCCACATCGTCGACCGTATCATTGTTTACCAAAACCCGAAGCTCACGTCCGGCCTGGACAGCGTATGATTTATCAACACCCTCATAGCTGTTGGATATGGTCTCCAAATTCTCCAGGCGCTTGATATAATTGTTCAGGGTCTCCCGTCTCGCTCCAGGTCTCGATGCCGATATCGCATCGGCGATCTGAACAATTATTGATTCAATACAGTTTGGCTCTACATCATTGTGGTGCGAGAGAATCGAGTTTATTACCCGGGAATCCTCACCTAGCTTCTTTGCTAGTTCAGCTCCCATCTCCGCATGGTTTGCAGCTCCTTCTGACTCAATTCCCTTGCCAATATCGTGCAGTATACCGCCGCGAACGGCAATGTCACGATCAGCTCCTACCTCCGCAGCGATCATCCCGGCTAAGACAGCTACTTCCTTCGAGTGATAGAGCACATTCTGCCCATAACTCGTTCGGTAGTAGAGCCGGCCAAGTGCCCGGATGTACTCCTGGCTCATGTTCGTGATACCAATGTCGAAAAGAACCTTCTCTCCCTCATCGGCTATAACACGTGAAACCTCTTTACTGACCTTTTGGACAACCTCTTCAATCCGTGCCGGATGTATCCTACCGTCCTGCACCAACCGCTCGAGTGATTTCCGGGCGATCTCCTTGCGGACAGGATCAAAACAGGAGATTACCACAGCCTCGGGAGTGTCATCGATAATGACATCCACTCCGGTAAGCGTCTCCAGGGTCCTGATATTACGCCCTTCCCGGCCAATAATGCGGCCTTTCATCTCATCGCTCGGCAGATTAACCGAACTCACGGTCATCTCGGAGCTCACCTCGGTCGCAATACGCTGAATTACAGAGACAACAACCTCCCGGGCCATCTTCTCCGCTTTTAACGAGGTTTCTTGTTCAATTTTGTTAATCAGCGCCTGAGCATCCCGACGAGCCTCATTCTCCATACTCTGAATGATCATTTGCTTGGCCTCATCTGTACTGAGTCCAGCAACTCGTTCGAGTTCCACCTTCCAGCGCTCTTCCTCACCCGATACCTGCGACTCTCGCAGGGCTATTGTTTCCTCTCGATCTGCCAACGCTCGTTTTGTCTGCTCAAGCGATGACTGTTTTTTTTCTAGATTTTCTTCCTTCTGCAAAAGCCTTTTTTCATATCTTTGCAGTTCATTTCTTCTTTCTCTGTTCTCTCGTTCCTGTTGATGCCGCTCTTTAAGCAGCTGATCTCTCGTTTCAAGCTGAATCTCCCTACTCTTTGCTTCAGCTTCCTTTATAGCTTCTTCACTCAACCTTGCAGCTTTCTGTTCAGCTGATGACAACTGAAACTTAGCATACAGCCAACGAATTAACCAACCTAGAATAACACCGATGAGAGGAAGGACTATGAATAATATACTAGCCATAATCTTCCCCCAAATATTATTTTTCTCCATAATATGCAAGTACTCGGGCAATGTCAAGCAAAATCACTACGTATAACAGGCTGCCACACCCTCATACACACTGTATTTCTGAGTTAATAGGCCGAAAAAAGACCGCAGGAACCAGGAAACGTTTCCCAGTCTGCGGTCTTTACTTCTGGTTGGTACCAGGCAGGTTGCTATTCAGAGGCTTCGGCGGTCTCCTCGGTAGGAGTCTCGCTTTTTTTAGCCTTTTTCTTCTTAGGCTTGGATTCTTCCTGTGCCTCCGCCGTTTTCTGAACCAACTCCAGGATGACCATATCAGCAGCATCACCCTGTCGCTGTCCAATCTTCAGGATACGCGTATAGCCACCTGGACGTTTAGCAAACATCGGACCAATCTCAGTAAACAGCTTGTTAAGAACTGCCTTGTCATTTACATCTTTTGCCACAACTCTCCGGTTATGAACAGAATCGACCTTTGCGCGGGTAATCATTTTTTCAGCGTCACGTCTCACCTCAAGAGCCTTGGCCTTAGTGGTTGTAATCCGTTCGTAACGCAGTAATGAGATTACCATATTCCGCTTCATTGCCATGCGGTGGCTAGTCTTTCTGTCTAGTCTGTTATAGCCTACTTTATGCCTCATGATCTTCTTCCTTATTCTCTGGTATTCGTATGGAAGTTTTGAGCACACTGTAATCTGTCATCCCGAGACTCAGATTCCACTCTTTCAACTTCTCTTTTATCTCACTGAGCGATTTCTTGCCGAAGTTCCGAGTCTTAGCTATCTCTTCCTCAGTCTTTTTGGTCAGATCCCCAATGGTCCGGATGTCGGCATTCTTAAGACAATTGCTTGAGCGCACCGAGAGCTCAAGCTCCTCTACCGGCGTGTTAAGAATTTTCTGGACTCGCTCTTCTTCCTCGTCGACATCGTCATTCCCTCGAATCATTGCCTCGTCAAAGTTGATAAATATTGAAAAGTGATCCTTTGCAATCTTTGCTGCCTCGGCAAGAGCATTCTGCGGAAGAACGGTCCCGTTTGTGTAGACCTCAAGAATCAGCTTGTCGTAATCACTGCGCTGCCCGACTCGGGTGTTTTCCACACTGTATTTCGCCCGTATGACGGGGGAAAAAACTGCATCGATAGGGATAGTTCCAATCTCTTCAACATATTTTTCATTCAACTCGGCAGGCACATAACCGCGGTTGAGGTCTATCTGGACCTCCATATCAACATTCGCTCCCTCCATCATGGTAAAGAGCACCAGATCTTTATTGAGGATGGTTATAGTATTTTTTTCCAGCTGAGCAGCTGTCACCGTTCCGGGCCCCTTGCACTCTACCATGAGAGTCTGTTCCTCAACATTCTCAGGCATAGTAATCTGAATTTTTTTCAGATTCGCTATGATTTCCGGGGTATCTTCTGCCACATCAGGAAGGGATTCAAACTCACTTGATATGGTGTGTGCATTCCCGTCACTATCGTAGCTTGTGAATCTCACGGCGGTCACAGCATACCCCTGTATGGATGATAAAAGGACGCGGCGAAGAGTATTACCGATAGTAGTCCCGAAACCCCTTTCAAACGGATATGCAACAAACATACCATAGGTGTCCTCGACCTTACTGTGTTCAAAGGTTATACCCTTAGGCTTTTTGAATCCTTTTAATAAATTCTTTCGTGCCATGATTACTCCTATCTTGAATAGAGCTCAACGATCAGCTGTTCGTTGATATTTGCCAACTCAGTGACCTCACTCCTGCGTGGGTAGGCTAAAACCTTCCCCTTCATGGTGTCAGGATCGAGACTCAACCAAGGAGAAACACCTGCTTTTGAATACTCCTTAAGAGCTTCTTTGATAGTGACCATCTTTTGGGAATTATCTGCTACCTGCACCTCATCGCCTTCTCGAACTCGAAAAGAAGGTATGTTTACTCTCTTTCCATTGACCAGAACGTGTCCGTGAGAAACAAGCTGTTTCGCCTGATCTCTTGAAGTACCGAAGTGGAGGCGGAAAACAATATTATCAAGTCGTCTCTCAAGCAGTACAATCAGGTTCTCACCAGTTTTGCCTGCCTGACGGTCTGCTTCGTCAAAGGTCAGCTTGAACTGCTTTTCGAGCATACAATATGTTCGTTTCAGCTTCTGTTTCTCGCGAAGCTGGATTCCGTAGTCAGTCATTTTCTTAGAGCGCTCGCGCGGAGCCTTGCCAGGTTTGCCTGACTTCTTTGCAATGGGACATTTAGCGGTGTAGCAGCGCTCACCTTTTAAAAACAGTTTAGTCTGTTCTGCCCGACACTGTTTGCATTTTGGTTCTAAATTTCTTGCCATATCTCAACTACTCCTTTAGACTCTTCGGCTTTTCCGCGGACGGCAGCCGTTGTGCGGAATAGGTGTTACATCCCGAATACTTCTTACCGCCAGTCCAATGTTTCCAAGGGATCTGATTGCGGATTCTCTCCCGACTCCAGGGCCCTTTACCAGCACATGCACCTCACGAAGACCATAATCCATGGCCTTTCGGGCTGCAGTCTCTGCAGTCGTCTGCGCAGCATAAGGAGTAGATTTCTTCGCTCCACGGAACCCAAGGCCACCGGCACTTGCCCATGAAACAGTATTTCCTCTCAAGTCAGTAACTGTCACGATTGTATTGTTGAACGTAGCCTGTATAAACACCCGTCCCTCGTAGACAGTCTTCTTGCTTTTTCTCTTAGCCTTCGCCAATGTCTTATCTCCTCTTATTTCTTCTTACCGGCAACAGTCTTCTTCTTACCCTTACGTGTACGTGCATTGGTTTTCGTCCTCTGCCCGTGCACAGGAAGACCTCTTCGATGCCGCAGACCGCGGTAACAACCGATATCCATTAACCTCTTAATGTTAAGGGCTGTCTCGGTTCTCAGTCGACCTTCAACCTTGTAGTCGTTTTCAATAAACTTTCTCAGTTCATTAATTTCATCCCCTGTAAGCTCATTAGTTCTCTTATCAGGGTCGACTCCAGTCTTATTACAAATTTCCAGCGCCGATGAACGACCGATTCCAAAGATGTAGGTCAAAGAGATCTTTATTGCCTTGTTAGGAAGATCAATACCTGCAATTCTCGCCATGTAACTGGCCTCCTATATCATTCTCATATATATCAATGTATCCATCTCATAGCAGCAACACTGTGCGGCTGCTATCTCTGTCTCTGCTTGTGCTTGGGGTTGTCACAGACAATACGGACAATCCCTCGGCGCCGTATAACTTTGCATCTGTCACAAATCGGTTTCACGCTTGCTCTCACTTTCATAGTGTACCTCTACAAATTCCTCGATTTAATCCTGCCCTTCCGAACCAGTCCGTCAGAATGGTGCATCTTCATGTGTCCCTCTATTTGAGACATCGTATCCAGGTCAACACCAACAAGAATCAGCAATGATGTTCCTCCCAGCAGCATGGCCACTGAAGATGGAAAGCTGAAAAACTTTTGGACAAGCGTCGGAATCAAAGCGATAAACGCCAGAAACAACGAACCCGGAAAAACAATTCTATTCAACACCCGTGTTAGATACGCCTCTATCCGTTCGGATCGCACACCCGGTATTGAACCGCCATTTTCACGAATCTGCCGAGAAATCTCGGTCGGATTCAACGTGACCTGCGTATAGAAAAAAGCAAAAAGGATGATCATCAGGGTGTAGATTATTAGGTACGGGAGTCCCTGAGGTCTCAGCCAGTTTGAAAAATTTGCAAGCCATGTAATCTCTGGTCCCAGAGAAGTAGCAATCTGCAGAGGAAATGAGAGTATCGCCGAAGCAAAGATGACCGGAATAACGCCCGACGGGTTAATCTTGAAGGGAACGTATGTACTCTGAGAACCGTACATTTTTCTCCCTACAACCCGCTTTGCATAGTGCACAGGTATCTTTCTCTGCCCCTGCTGCTCATAGATAACCAGAGCAACAACCCCTACAAACATCGCCAGGACAACAATGACAACAACTGGATTCAGCTGCCCGTTCTGGACATTGGTCACCAGCGTCACAACAGCGTTGGGTATACGGGCAACAATACCTGCAAAGATAATCAATGAGATACCATTTCCAATACCGCGCTGAGTTATCTGCTCACCTAGCCAGACAAGAAACATGGTTCCAGTGGTTACCGTCAGCATTGCAATTAACGTATACGGCAACAGCCCAATATTCAGGGCATCCGGAATCGACTTGGCGTACACCGTCACTACATAGGACTGCAGCAAACAGATCACCACTGTGCCGTACCGCGTATATTTCTGAATCTTCTTTCTGCCGCCGTCTTCCTCGGAAAGCCGCTTCAGTTTCGGAAACACGACCAATAACAACTGCATGATAATCTGCGTTGAAATGTAGGGCATGATACCGAGCATGAATACCGAGAAGTTCGTGAATGCACCGCCAGCGAAAAAGTCCAGATAATCAACCAGACCAATCGTAGAAGCGGAGCCCTCGGCAGCGAAATAGACTCGCAGAGCATTTACATTAATACCGGGAATCGGAATAACAGTGCCCAAACGGAATATCGTCAGCATGAGCGCAGTAAAACCAATTCTTTTTCGGAGCTCTTTTATTCTGAAAACCTCAATTAATGAGTTTGCCATCGATCCCCTCTTATTTGTTTAAAGTACTTCCCCACCTGCAGCAGTTATTTTCTCTGCTGCACTGCTGGATGTTTTCAGTCCTTTGACCGTTACCTTTTTATCAATATCCCCGTCGCCGAGAATCTTTGCCACCGTGTGTTTCCCCTTGATAATACGCTTTTCTTTCAAAGCCTCAGGGGTAACCTCATCACCATCAGCAAAATGCTTGGCAATTTCTCCTAGCGAAACGGCAGTATACTCCCGTTTGAACGGGAAGTTCGAAAAACCCTTGCGGGCAAGTCTTCGATAGATGGGCATCTGACCACCTTCAAATCCTGGTCGAACGCCGCCGCCTGATCGAGAATTCTGGCCGTCATGCCCGCGTCCGGAAGACCGGCCTTTCGAGCTTTTTCCGCGACCAATAATTGTTTTTTTAGTGTTTGCCCCAACGGGCGCCTTTATCTGTCCCATCCTATTTCATCTCCTCGACTTTCACAAGGTGCGAAACGGTTTTGACCATACCTCTTACGACCGGGGTATCCTCACGCTCCACGGAGCTGTTAATTTTACCGAGACCGAGAGCTTTGACAGTCTTGCGCTGCTGCGGTTTTCTACCGATCACGCTCCTGACAAGTTCAATACGTATCTTATCAACCTTCTTTTTCGCCATGTCTAACCCCACATATCGTTAAGAGTCTTTCCCCGGCTATTTGCCAGCTCTCTTGCGTCAAAGATATTCTCAAGCCCGTTGAACACAGCTTTTACAATGTTCAGCGTATTTTTCGAACCAAGTGATTTGGCCAGAATATCATGCACTCCGCAGGCATCCATGACAGCACGTACCGGTCCACCGGCAATAACTCCGGTACCGGGTGCAGCCGGACGCAGCAGAACCCTTGCACTCTTATACTCACCAACAATCTCATGAGGAATCGTCACCCGTTTCAGGGGTACGGTAATCATGCTCTTTTTGGCCTTTTCAATACTCTTTCGAATGGCTTCTGCCACATCATTTGCCTTGCCGAACCCATAGCCGACTCGACCGTTGCCGTCACCCACCACTACAAGGGCTGAAAAAGAGAAACGTCGTCCTCCCTTCACAACCTTTGCAACACGATTGAGCTTTATCAGCTTTTCCATATATTCTTGATCTCTGGAATTTTCCACCATATCCCCCTAGAACTTCAGTCCAGCTTTTCTTGCACCGTCAGCAGCGCTCTTTACAATCCCGTGATAGAGAAAGCCGTTACGGTCAAACACTGCAGTATCAATTTTCTTCGCCAAAAGCCGCTCGCCGATAGCCTGACCAATTTTTTCTGCGTTTTCAACCGTATTGGTCAGATCCTTGAAATCAGCCTCGACATTGCTCGCTGATACAATCGTGTTCCCGGCAATATCGTCAATGGCCTGTATATACAGATGACGGTTACTCCTGTATATGCTCAAGCGCGGTTTCTGGGCAGTACCAGTAATGCGTTTCCTGATATGAGCCTTTCTTCTTCCACGTTTTCTACGTTTTTCTTCTAATCGCTTCATTGATGCACCCTACTTAACGCCGGATTTGCCGATCTTGCGCTTCACAGTTTCATCCTCATACTTCACACCCTTGCCTTTGTATGGCTCAGGTGGACGCAGGGACCGAATTTCAGCACATGCCTGACCGACCTTCTGCTTATCTATACCCGATACGATGACCTTTGTCTGTCCTTCGCATGCGATAGAGATATCCTCATTAATCACGTATTCAATCTGATTTGAGAACCCCAGATTGAGATACAGAATATTTCCCTTTACTTCAGCTCTGAACCCAACACCATTGATGAGCAGAGACCGTGAAAAGCCGGTTGAAACACCGGTCACCATATTCTGGACCAGCTGTCGGTAGAGGCCATGAAAACCACGGGCTTTACGACTCTCACCTTTTCGATCGACCACAACCTTGTCGTCTTCCACCTTGATTTTGACATGTTGGTCATGGTTTTGAACCAGTTTCCCTTTCGGTCCCTCTACGGTGATCAGTTCGCCCTTCACGGAGACCTTCACACCCTCAGGTATCTTCACAGGCAATTTACCAATTCGAGACATAGTTCACCACCTTACCAGATCGAACAGATCAGCTCGCCGCCGACCTTCTGATCACTTGCTTTTTTGCCGGTTAACACTCCACTTGAAGTAGAGACAACAACTACACCATGTCCATTGAACACTCTCGGTAACTTCCGGTAGCCCGAATAGACACGCCGTCCGGGCGTGGAAATCTTTTCAATTCCATGCAAAACCGGCTTCTGATCGTCGTCATACTTCAAGAAGACTCGGATGTAATTTACATTGTCCTTGGTAACCTTCTTGAAATTCTTTATATATCCCTCATTTTTGAGGATCTTTACAATTTGCAGTTTCAGTTTCGATGTCGACACATCCACCTTTTCGTGTTTGGCGAGACTAGCATTTCTCACTTTCGTCAACATATCTGCAACAGGATCACTTATAGCCATTTCACTCTCCTACCAGCTGGATTTCGTAACACCAGGGATCTTACCTTCACTGGCAAGTTTTCGAAAGCAGACCCTGCACATCTGAAATTTTCTCATGTACCCGCGAGGTCGGCCACATATTCGGCAGCGGTTTACTTTCCTTGTGCTGTACTTGGGCTCTCTCTGGGCCTTTATAATCATTGATTTCTTCGCCATGATCTACTCCCAACCTATTTGCTGAACGGCATGCCAAGCTTTGTCAGCAGGCTAAGCCCCTCTTCATCAGTTTTAGCGGATGTTACAATGGTTATATTCAGTCCGCTAACCCGTTCTATCTGATCGTAATCGATCTCGGGAAAAATAATCTGCTCTCTTACACCGAGCGAGTAATTTCCCTGACCGTCAAAGGCATTCGGGCTCACGCCGCGAAAGTCTTTGACACGCGGGAGCGCAGTATGAACGAGACGATCAAAAAACTCCCACATTTTATATCCTCGCAAGGTCACTGTCGTCCCTATCTCCTGTCCCTGACGGACCTTGAAGTTAGCGATTGACTTACGAGCTCTGGTTTTCACAGCGTGCTGACCTGTGATCAGCTCCAGTTCCTTCACAGCCGAATCAAGCAGCTTCTTGTTTTCCAGCGCCTCACCCACACCGGCACTCAATGAGATCTTCTTTATCGTGGGGATCTCCATTGTAGAGGTATAGCCGAACTCTTTGGTTAGTGCAGGAGCCACACTGTCACTGTACTGCTTCTTTATCCTTGGTGTATACTGTTCCATTAAAGCACTTCCCCAGTCTTTTTAGCATAACGAACTTTCTTACCGTTTTCGAATTTGTAGCCAATCCTTGAAGTCGAACCATCTTTTGTCACGATCGCAACATTGGAAATGTGCAAAGGTGCTTCGATCTCAATGATTCCACCCTTATCCTGTTGAGTACGCTTTCGCATGGCCTTTTTTACCATATTAAGACCCTGTACAACTACCCGGCCTTGTTCGCGGTCAACCTTCAAGACCTTACCAGTCTTGCCCTTATCTTTACCTGTAAGGACTTTGACAGTATCGTTCTTCTTGATTTTTGTCGTTTCCATCCTCATCTCCTACAACACTTCCGGCGCAAGAGAAACGATCTTCATAAATCCACCGTCTCGAAGTTCTCGAGCAACCGGACCGAAAATACGCTTACCGCGCGGGTTATTGTTGGGATCGATAATAACACATGCATTATCATCGAACCTGATATAGGTACCGTCCTTTCGGCGATACTCCTTCTTCACTCTGACTATAACAGCTTTCTGCACGTCTCCCCTTTTCATCTGGCCGTTGGGAAGTGCGTCTTTGACAGCCACAACAATGATATCTCCGATACCCGCCGTCATTCGCTTACTGCCGCCGAGCACCTTGATACACTGAACGCGTTTTGCACCGCTATTGTCAGCAACGTTTAAATACGTCTGCATTTGAACCATAACGCAACTCCTTTACGACTTACTTAGCACGCTCGACAATCTGGGTCAGTCTCCAGCATTTCTCTCTGCTGAGAGGTCGGCATTCAATTACTCGGACGGTATCGCCAGTATGTGCATCGTTCCCCTCATCATGTGCTTTCAATTTTTTAGTCTGCTTCACATATTTCTTGTACAGAGGATGCAGCCTTCGCGTTGTTACGGCAACAACAACGGTTTTATCCATCTTGTCGCTGACAACCTGTCCTGTAAATGTCTTTTTATTTGCCTTCATAGAACACAGGCCTCTCTTACTTAGTTTTTTCTCGTATGCCCAAAGCATACTCATGTATAATGGTATTAACTCGAGCGAGATCTCTTCGGACTGTTCTCAATCGTAAAGGATTCTCTATATGCCCCAGCACTTTATCCATACGAAGATCCATAAACTCCTTCTGGAGACTATCTCTCTTCTCTACCAACTCTGAATAGGTCAGATCTTTAAATGAGTTTCTCATACTGCTACTCCATATCCCGTCTGGCCACAAACTTCGTTCTGATGGGTAACTTGCTTGAAGCAAGAGCCAACGCCTCTCGAGCAAGCTCCTCAGGCACACCACCCATTTCAAACATGATTGCACCTTTTTTCACGACTGCAACCCAGCCTTCCGGACTGCCTTTTCCTTTTCCTTGCCGCGTCTCAGCAGGCTTTTTCGTGTACGGCATATCCGGGAAAATCCGTATCCATACCTTACCGCCTCGCTTAATATGACGCGTCATGGCAATACGAGCTGCCTCAATTTGACGGTTTGAAATCCAGCGCGGTTCCAGAGCTGCCAGACCATAATCACCGTAGGCAATCTTATTCCCTCGGTGAGCGACGCCGTCAAGCTTGCCTCGCATTTTCTTTCTATACTTAACTCGTTTAGGACTAAGCATGACTAACTATCTCCTTGCTGCAGGTTTTCGATCTCTGGATTTCTTAACCAGCAAACCGGCATCCTCTTTCTGAGTTTTTTCGTAGATCTCTCCGTTGAAGACCCAAACTTTGACACCGATCGTGCCGAATGTCGTCTTTGCCTCAGCAAAACCATAATCTATATCAGAACGGAGTGTATGCAGAGGAACACGACCTTCCTTATGCCACTCGGTACGTGCCATCTCAGCACCGCCAAGACGACCGGCAACTTTAATCTTAACACCCTGAACACCGGCCTTGCTTGCATTGCTCACTGCCATCTTGAGTGCACGGCGGAATGAAGCTCGTGACTGCAACTGTTTGGCAACATTGAGTGCAATCAGTTGGGCATCAGCTTCAGGACGCTTAACTTCCTTGATCTTGATCTGGATCTTTTTGTCGGCCTGTTTCTGTAGTCTCTGGCCGAGTTTTTCCACATTCGACCCCTTGGCTCCGATAATAATACCGGGGCGGGAAGTCTTGATGACCACTGTGATCCTCTGGGGCTTTCTGATGATTTCAATATCAGAAATATCAGCTCCATTGGTCTCAGGACAGCTGTCAAGCACATTCCGAATGCGAAGATCCTCATGCAGCGTGTCTGCATACTCTTTCGGGTCCACATACCACTTTGACTTCCATGTTTTATTGACTCCAAGTCGGAGCCCTATTGGATTTACCTTTTGACCCATCTACTCCCCCATGCTCGCAATTTCATCAAGAACCACCGATATATGGCTTTCTCGCTTCAACAGGATATCTCTTCTTCCATGTGATCGCGGCCACACACGCTTGAGACGAGGTCCTTCATTAATACAAATCTCTCGTATGTACAGCATCTCTTCATCAAGCTGCTTATTCTGCGAAAGTGCATTTGCCGCAGCCGACTGGACCACTTTTCTAATAAGACCGGCACCCTTCTGGGGCATGGCCTCAAGCAGAGCTAAAGCCTCGGTGTACGGTTTCTTCCGCACAATATTCGCGATAGGGCGTACTTTTGTAGGAGAAACCATCACATATTTTGCGATTGCTTTATAACCTTTCTTTGCTTCCATCATCACGACACCTATCTCTTCTTTGTTTTCTTATCAGACCCTGCATGGCCACGATAGAATCGAGTGGGCGAAAACTCGCCGAGCTTATGCCCAACCAGGTTCTCAGTAATGTACACCGGAACCCAGGTCTTTCCATTGTAGACTGAAATGGTAAAACCAACCATTTCGGGTATGATCGTTGAAGTGCGGGAGTATGTTTTCACCATTGGTTTCTGTCCCGCCTTGTTTGCCTCTAAAACCCTCTTATAAAGACTCTTCTCAATAAAAGGACCTTTTTTGATTGACCTAGCCACTTTCTACTCCTACTTCCGTTTCTTCACGATAAACTTGCTTGAAGTCTTACTCTTTCTCCGGGTCTTATACCCTTTCGTGGGTGTACCCCAGGGAGAAACTGGATGACGTCCGCCGGAAGTTCTTCCTTCACCACCACCGTGGGGGTGATCTACCGGGTTCATGACAACACCACGAACTTTCGGTCGCTTACCCATCCATCGAGACCTGCCTGCTTTACCGAGACTTACGTTCATATGATCCTCGTTGCCGATACTGCCTATGGTTGCATAGCAGCCGCCGAAGATCATCCTCATTTCGCCAGAAGGTAGCTTAAGGGTTACGAAATCACCCTCTTTTGCCACAACAGTTGCTACGGCTCCGGCTGTACGGACAAGCTGTCCGCCCTTACCCCGCTGCATTTCAACATTGTGAACCTGCATACCAAGCGGAATGTTTTTTAACGGAAGCGCATTTCCGATCGTCAGCGGTACACGTTCACCACTGATGATTTGATCACCAATCTTAGTCCCTTTAGGAGCTAGAATATAGCGCTTCTCACCATCTGAATAGGCAACCAGCGCAATATTTGCTGATCTGTTCGGATCGTACTCAATACTTACAATTTTTGCAGGAATATCAAGCTTGTTTCGCTTAAAATCAATCGCCCGATATTTTCTCTTATGTCCGCCACCGCGTCTTCGAACACTGATACGGCCACCTGCGCCGCGCCCGGCATGTTTGCCTGTCCCCTTGAGGAGTGATTTCTCGCCCTCTTTGGAGCTTATCTCCTCAAACGTCAGTGTAGTCTTGTAACGAAGACTCGGGGTTCTCGGATTATACGTCTTTATACCCATAATACCCCTTCTCCTACACGCCTTCTATGGCGTTGATTGAATCGCCCTTGGCTACAGTGACGATTGCTTTTTTCCAGGGAGCCGTAGTTCCCGCTCGTGCACCGGAGCGTGTTCTGGTAAACTTCGGCTTACCTTTCACATTGACAATATTGCATGTGAGAGCCCGAACGGAAAACAACTCCTCAACAGCTCTCATAACCTGCTTCTTGTTTGCACGCTTGTTTACGCGAAACGTATACTTTTTCTGTTCTGACTCCCGAAGCTCATTCGTCTTCTCGGTCAAAACAGGTGCTATAATGATCTGATCTGCTCTCACTTGTGACCCCTTATGTAGTTCCGTAGAATTCGTTCAGATTCCCGGCTGCACTCTCTAAGACCAGCACATCTCTTCCATAGAGAAGCTCATGAGCTGAGAGCCTGTTATACGAGTGTATCTTCAGCCAGGGGATATTTCTGCCTGCTCTGCGGATCATGGCATCTTCGTCGCGTACAATAAGCAGAGTCCGTTTTCCGCCATCTACCAAATTGCTCAATATGCCAGCAAGATCTCGAGTCTTACCACTTTCAACGGTAAAATCCTCAACAACTTTCAAGCTCTCCTCTTTCATCTTCATTGACAGGAGAGATTTCATGGCCAGCCGTTTCATCTTCTTGGGCATCTTATACCCGTAATCTCTTGGTCTGGGGCCGAATACCGTACCGCCTCCGACCCAGACAGGCGACTTTCGGTCACCGGCACGCGCATTACCCGTACCTTTCTGTCTCCATGGCTTCGCATTCCCGTAGTTCACCTCGCCGCGCGTTTTGGTGCTGGCAGTTCCGACTCTGCGGTTTGCTAATTCGTTGTTCACAGCGTAGTAGATCGCTCCGTCACTCGTCTCAATGCCGAACACGTCGTCCTTCAGAGTGATGTCCCTGATCTCTTCGCCTTGTATCGAAAAGACTTTCGCTTTCATGTCTCGCCTCTACCTCTTCTTTGATTTCTTTACAATCACGACGCTTTGACGTGGACCGGGAATCGCACCTTTCACCATAAGGACTTTTTTCTCCGCATCAATTTTCACTACTCGAAGATTCTGTACCGTCGTCTTTTCATTTCCCATCCGTCCGGGCATCTTCGTACCCTTGTAAACTCTGGAGGGAGTTGCAGCCATTCCCGTGCCGCCTAAACCTCTGTGAAACTTGGAACCGTGGGTCGCCGAACCACCAGTGAAATTATGTCGTTTCATAACTCCCTGAAAGCCCTTACCTTTTGAAGTTCCTTCCACATCTACAAATGCTATATCTTGAAAGATGTCGAGACCCAAGACATCACCGGTAGAGACCTCTTTTTCAAAATCTCTCATTTCTACCAGATTTCTCTTCGGCTCACAGACATCTTTGAACTGTCCAGCATACGGCTTGGTTACACGGTTCTTCTTTGCATCAACAGCGCCTATAACACAAGCACTGTATCCGCTTTTCTCGACGGTTTTCTCCGATACAACAACGTTATCTTCTACTTTGATGACAGTAACAGGGGTAAGAACCCCTCTATCATCAAACACTTGTGTCATTCCGACCTTTTTGCCGATAAGCCCTAACATCTCGTACCTCAACTGTTTATTACTGTTTAATCTCTACATCCACACCGGCAGGAAGCTCAAGCTTCATTAGGGCATCCATTACTTTTGATGTAGGATCGAGTATATCGATCAGCCTCTTATGAGTTCTCATCTCGAACTGTTCACGAGCCTTCTTATTCACATGAGGTGATCTGAGCACCGTGAATTTATTGATACGAGTAGGCAGAGGCACAGGTCCGGAGACTTTCGCCCCCGCATTAACAACTGTCTGAACGATTGCCTTCGAGCTCTGCTCGACAAGCTCAATATCAAATCCTCTCAACCGTACTCGAATTCTTTCTTTGGTCATTGTTCCTCCACACAGAAAGTCCCGCCCCTCCCAACCTGCGGCAGGGAGGGAGGAGAGACTGTTTAAGTATCCTTATTCAATAATCTCGGTAACCTGACCACTTGCTACAGTATGACCACCTTCACGGATAGCGAACTTAAGTCCCTTTTCCATAGCAATCGGGTAGATCAGCTCAACATTGATCTCTGTGTTGTCACCAGGCATAACCATCTGCTTATCATCAGGCAGAGTTACAGTACCGGTAATGTCTGTTGTTCTAAAATAGAACTGTGGGCGATACCCGGAGAAAAATGGCGAGTGGCGTCCACCCTCATCCTTGCCCAGACAGTAGATAGTACCTTTGAATTTCTTGTGAGGAGTAATCGTTCCTGGTTTTGCAAGAACCTGTCCACGAACAACTTCCTTCTTATCAACTCCACGCAGAAGTGCACCGATATTATCACCAGCCTGCCCTTCATCAAGCAGCTTGTTAAACATCTCAACACCAGTACAGGTGGTTTTGCGGGTATCTTTAATTCCTACGATCTCAAGATTGTCATTGACATGGACTACACCGCGCTCAATACGGCCTGTTACAACTGTACCACGACCCTGGATTGAGAAAATATCCTCGATAGGCATCAGGAAAGGTTTGTCGACAGCACGTTCGGGCAGTGGGAAATAGGTATCCATAGCCTCGATCAGTTCGTCGATACATTTTGTTTTTTCGGGATCATCGGGATTTTCCATTGCTTCAAAAGCAGAGCCCTTGATAACGGGAATATCGTCACCGGGGAACTCATACTCATTGAGCAGATCCCGCATCTCCTCTTCAACCAGCTCGATCAGATCCGGGTCGTCAACCTGATCTGTTTTGTTAATAAAAACGATCAGAGCAGGTACACCAACCTGTCGTGCGAGCAGAATGTGCTCCTTTGTCTGTGCCATAGCACCGTCAGTAGCAGCTACTACAATGATTGAACCGTCCATCTGTGCAGCACCGGTAATCATGTTCTTGATATAGTCTGCGTGCCCCGGGCAGTCCACGTGAGCGTAGTGACGATTATCTGACTGATACTCGACATGGCGGGTATTAATGGTAATACCTCTTGCCTTCTCTTCCGGTGCATTATCGATATCATCGTAATTCATAATCTTATCACCATGCTTTCTTGCACAATGCATAGTGATAGCTGCCGTAAGTGTAGTCTTGCCGTGGTCTACGTGACCGATAGTACCGACATTGATATGCGGTTTTGACCTGGTAAATTTTTCTTTAGCCATCCGTTCCTCCTTGTGACTAAATCACGAAAAGTAAAATAAAATAGTTTTCCCCTTGCCAATTCAAACCGAGATCCGTCGTCCGTATATGTATGTTATGCCAAATGATACGTTCAGGAAGGATCCAGAGGTCAGAATGGCAGATTTCTCTCCAAACCGACATAGCACAGGTATACTGTTTACATCTGGAACCACCTAACCGTCCAGCATACGGACGATGGGTTTGGTTCAAGCTTACAGCATCACATCAACAGCTTGCACTGTTTAGCAAAGCCAGCCTCGCTGACTATAAGACAAGTTCTTTCTTTAGTCAACCCGTAATAAGGAAATAACTAGCAATTGTTTCCTTGCAAGATAAAACCACCCTAACAAGGTGGTCCATCTTGCTCATTTTCTGTTTAATCGCTCTACCAGCGGTAATGGGAGAAGGCCTTGTTGGCATCTGCCATCCGGTGGGTATCTTCTTTCTTTTTGAATGCACTACCCGTTGAGTTGAAGGCATCCAACAGCTCTGAAGAAAGCTTCTCGCTCATTGAGCGGCCACTTCGAGTCCTTGATGCCGCAATGATCCAACGCATGGCAAGAGCTTCACGTCGAGACTCTCGGACCTCAACAGGCACCTGATAGGTCGAACCACCGACACGGCGGGACTTTACCTCAACAACAGGCTTTACATTCGCCAAAGCTTTCAAGAATACATCAAGAGCCGGCTCGCCGGATTTCTGCTCCATAGCGGCCATCGCATCATAGATGATCTTCGTACTGGTAGACTTCTTGCCGTCGTACATCATACGGCGGATGAACTTCTCCACTACTTTACTGTTGTAGCGCGGGTCGGGAAGAATTTCTCTTACCTGGGCTGCTTTTCTTCGTGCCATCTTCCTTCCTCCTACGCTTTAGGCCGCTTGGTTCCATACTTGGAACGCGACTTCTTTCGATCATCAACACCAAGGGTATCCTTAGCACCACGAACAACGTGATAGCGAACACCCGGAAGGTCTTTCACTCTTCCACCTCTCAGCAGCACAACAGAGTGCTCCTGCAGGTTATGCCCGATACCGGGTATATATGCGGTTGCCTCTATCCCATTGGAAAGACGCACCCTGGCAATTTTTCTCAAAGCCGAATTCGGTTTTTTCGGCGTGACTGTCATAACACGTGTACATACTCCGCGCTTTTGAGGGCAAGCCTCCAAAGCCGGAGAGTCTGTTTTTCTGATCTGGGCCTTGCGGCCTTTTCTAATCAGCTGATTTATTGTAGGCATCCGTTCGATACACTCCCTTTACACAGTTTTTCATTGCATCCGCGCTGCCGTACAAAACAGCAGCGCATACTCTGTATGTCATCACCCAAAGTCAGCATGGAGGGCAACTCTTCAAGTTCCGCATCAGCAGAACCTATCCCTCACCTCCGGGCAGTTCTTCAATTAACTCTTCAAGTTCTTTGGCAGGCTCTTCTCCTGATCGCCTTCGAGCCTCCATAACAGACTGCACCGTCGAGCTGAGAGCAGCCTCATCGTCATCAATAATGCTCATGTTCCGATAACGCTTCATACCGGTACCTGCGGGAATTAGGTGACCAATGATCACGTTTTCCTTCAGACCCCGCAACTCATCTCTACTACCAGCTATCGCAGCATTTGTCAACACCTTGGTTGTCTCCTGGAACGAAGCTGCAGAAATAAACGAGTCAATACTCAGAGATGCACGTGTAATACCAAGCAGCAGCGGCTTTCCAATAGCCGGCTGACCACCTTCGCGCATAACCCGCTCATTCTCCTCGTTGAAGCGATATTTGTCAACCTGCTGACCGTAGATAAAACCAGTATCCCCCACAGCCGCAATCTCGATTTTCCGCATCATCTGGCGGACAATGACGCCAATATGCTTGTCGTTGATGTCCACTCCCTGTAGCCGGTAGACCTCCTGGACTTCATCAACTAGGAAGGACTGCAATGCGTTCTCTCCTAGAATTTCCAGGATGTCATGCGGATCAATATTACCGTCACACAACGGCTCTCCTGCCTTGACAGGGTCCCCGTCACGGACAAGCAGGTGCTTGCCCATCGGTATAAAATGTTTGGCTTCATTGCCGAACTCGTCCTCAACAACTATCAGGCGCTTGCCCTTGATGATGTCCCTGAATCGGACGGTACCGACCAGCTTCGAGAGCACCGCGGTATTTTTGGGGCGGCGGGCCTCAAACAGCTCACCAACACGCGGGAGACCACCGGTGATATCACGGGTTTTTACGCCCTCTTTGAGCAACTTGGCGAGCACCTTCCCCTGTTTTATGCGGGCCCCGTCCTCAACACTGAGGTAGGAGGATCCCGGCAGATGATAGGTAGCCAACTCGTTGTCATCATCGTCTAGCAGCACGATTCTCGGTTGCAGGGTCTCCAGAGTGTACTCGGTAATCTTCTTTTCAATATTACCGGTCTCTTCATTCACCTCTTCTTTCAAGGTGGTGCCCAGCAGGATGTCAATAAATTTTACTCTACCATCCTGCTCAGCAATGATCGGCTCACTGAACGGGTCGAAAGTGACAATCGGTTCGTTAGCATCGACAACACTGCCCAGTTCAACATGCAGCTCAGAACCTGTCCGGATGTCCAGATGCTGCTGATGAGCGACCAGGAGAACTGAGTCCTTGTACCGGCGGGCATAGGCAATCTCATCAGAGAGGAGTTCCTCACCGTTCTTCTTAGCAATCGGGGTGCCGTTGACAACTTTATCCCCGTCCTCGATGAGCAACTCATCATACTCTTCAGGACCAATGGTTCGCAGCACTTTGGATGCCCCGATTATTCCCTTTCTGGTAAACACAACAGTGCCGTCACTCTGACGGACGGTGTGCCCTGCCACTGACTCAAGAAGTACCGGATAGCCGAGTATCAGCTTGCTCTCTTCACTTGTTTTCGTGGCCGCCCCACCGATGTGGAAGGTACGCATGGTAAGCTGAGTTCCCGGCTGCCCGATTGACTGAGCTGCGATGATACCAACTGCCTCACCGATTTTGACCGTCTGGTTTGTAGCCAGGTTCCGGCCGTAGCATTTCTGGCAGACTCCGTGTTTTGCCTCACAGGTGAGCACGGTACGAATACGAACCGACTCAATACCTGAATCCTCAATGTGCGCGGCTACCTCGTCGGTAATCTCCTCATTCACATCAACAATGATCTCACCGGTGATTGGATGTTTCACTCGTTCAAGCGTAAAACGTCCGGATATTCTGTCCTGAAGCGTTTCGACGACATCCTCACCATCTTTAATGGCTCGCGTCTCAATACCGTTGATCGTACCGCAGTCTTCCTCGTTGATAACCACATCCTGTGCAATATCAACAAGCCGTCTGGTCAGGTACCCGGCATCGGCGGTTTTCAGCGCCGTATCTGCTAATCCCTTTCGAGCTCCGTTAGTCGAGATAAAGAACTCGATAATTGAGAGACCCTCTTTAAAGTTTGATCGTATAGGCAGCTCAATAATATCACCGGATGGCTTTGCCATCAGTCCTCGCATACCGCCAAGCTGTCTGATCTGCGTACGGCTACCTCGGGCGCCGGAATCGGCCATCAGGTATACAGGGTTGAAACCTTTCTGATGAACTTTCAGCTGATCCATCAATTCGTCGGTAAGATCCTCATTGGTCTTACTCCACACCTCAATCACACGGTTATAGCGCTCTTCCTGAGTAATGTGACCCTGCAGATACTGTTCCTGGATTTCCTGCACCAGATTGTTTGCCTCGTCAATCATGGCGGGCTTTTTCTCAGGTACAATGATATCCGATACACCGATGGTGGCTCCAAAGAGTGTGGCAAACTTGTACCCAATATCCTTGATGGCATCGAGCATCAGCACTGCATCCGAGTTGGACTGCTGCGACAGCGTTTTACCTACCAGAGCTCTGAGCTCTTTATCGGCAAAGCAGTAATTCTGAAATTCGACTCCGTCCGGCATGGCATCGTTAAATATGACCCGCCCCGGAGTAGTCTTGATTTTCTCTCCACTGGGCAACTTGTAAGTAATGTCAGCCCCGTATCCGAGAGCACCTATATCAATTGCCATCAGCATCTCATCGAGGTTGTCATAAAACTTACCCTCACCGGTGTCTCCTGGTCGCATTCTGGTAAGGTAGTTGATACCCAGAACCATATCCTGGGAGGGGAACACAACCGGATGTCCGTTTGCCGGGTCGAGCAGGTTCGTTGTTGAAAGCATCAGAGTCCAGCATTCAATCTGTGCTGCCTGGGTCAGCGGAACATGCACAGCCATCTGGTCACCATCAAAGTCCGCATTGTAGGCATGACAGACAAGGGGATGCAGCTTTATGGCCTTTCCTTCTACCAGTATGGGTTCAAATGCCTGAATTCCCAAGCGGTGGAGCGTCGGTGCCCGGTTGAGCATCACCGGATGCTCCCTGACCACATCGTCTAAGATTGCCCAGACCTCAGGCGTCTCCTGCTCCACAAGGCTCTTGGCCTTCTTGATGTTATATACCACGCCCTTTTGCACAAGCCGTTTCATGATGAAGGGCTTATAGAGTTCCAGGGCCATCTTGGAGGGCAGCCCGCACTGATGCAACCTCAGTTCCGGACCGACAACAATAACCGAACGGCCTGAGTAGTCAACACGCTTTCCGAGCAGATTCTGCCGGAACCGTCCCTGCTTACCTTTGAGCATATCAGAGAGAGACTTCAACGGTCGGTTGGAGGCTCCTTTGACAACTCTCTTTTTCTTGGAGTTGTCAAAGAGCGCATCTACGGCCTCCTGGAGCATACGCTTCTCGTTACGGATAATAATATCCGGGGCATTGAGCGACATCAGCCGCTTGAGCCGGTTGTTTCGGTTAATCACCCGACGGTAGAGGTCGTTCAGGTCTGAAGTGGCAAAACGCCCGCCGTCTAGCTGTACCATCGGCCGCAACTCAGGCGGAATAACTGGGATGACGCTTAAAATCATCCATTCAGGACGGTTTTGCGAATCACGAAAGTTCTCCACAACCTCAATGCGCTTGAGCAGTCGCTTGTCGGTTTTCGGTCCCTTCTCCAGCATTTTTGCCCGCAGCTCACCGGAGAGTCCTTCCAGATCAATATTCTCCAGCAAGGAACGAATGGCTTCAGCACCGATACCGGCGGTAAAATTCTCACCGTAGCGTTCGCGTGCCTCATAGTACTCATCCTCGCTTAGCAGCTGCTGGTCCTTAAGCTCAGTATCACCTGGGTTGATGACGATATACTTTTCGTAGTAGAGCACCGAACGCAGTGCAGCTATCGTCAGATCAAGCAGCAACCCCATGCGGGAAGGCACAGAGCGGTAATACCAGATATGGGAGACCGGAGAAGCGAGATCAATATGTCCCATCCGTTCACGGCGGACTTTGAAGTGAGTAACCTCTACGCCACAGCGGTCACAAATGACCCCTTTGTAACGGATGGACTTAAATTTTCCACAATAGCATTCCCACTCTTTCGTGGTTCCGAAAATCCGTTCGCAGAACAGACCGTCTTTTTCAGGCCTCAACGTCCTGTAGTTGATAGTTTCCGGTTTTTTCACTTCCCCGTAGGACCAGGCACGTATCTGCTCCGGCGAGGCAAGTTTTATCATGATACTATCGAAATCCTGAATTTCTCTCATTCGATGTTACTCCTGCTTAGAACTGACTGCCTTTCTTGCTTATCAGTTCTTCATCTCGTTCTGTCAACGGTATCTGTTTACCCTTTGAGTCATAAATTGACATCTCAAGGGCCAGCCCCCGTAGCTCCTGCACCAGTACGTTGAACGATTCTGGCATACCAGCACTCGTTGCCGGCTCTCCCTTCACGATGCTTTCGTAGATTTTTACTCTTCCGTTCATGTCATCAGACTTGATTGTCAGCAATTCCTGCAGCGTATTGGCAGCGCCGTAGGCCTCAAGTGCCCAGACCTCCATCTCACCGAGACGCTGTCCGCCAAACTGTGCTTTACCGCCAAGCGGCTGCTGAGTAACCAGTGAATAAGGTCCGGTAGAACGGGCATGCATCTTGTCATCAATAAGGTGAGCCAACTTCAGCATGTACACATAGCCACAGAAAACCGGGTAAACAAAGGGAACTCCGGTTCGCCCGTCGCGTAATACAACTTTGGAATCAGCCGGCAGATCCGCCTCTTTCAGCTTTTCAGCAATCATTTCATTGGTCGCTGACTGAAAGACCGGTGTTGAATACCATGCATCGAGCTTGGTGGCTGCCCAGCCAAGTTCTGTCTCGAGCAACTGCCCGATGTTCATTCGGGAAGGCACACCCAGCGGATTCAGACAGATATCCAGCGGAGTTCCGTCCTCCATATAAGGCATGTCCTCTTCGGGCAGTACCCGGGCAACAACACCTTTGTTTCCATGGCGCCCGGCCATCTTGTCACCCTCGCGAAGTTTTCGCTTACGGGCTACAAGGACCTTCACAACCTCGTCTACTCCAGGGGAGAGATCATCTCCCTCAGAACGCCTGAGCCGCTGAATATCGATGACTGTCCCTTCAGTACCATGCGGTACTTTCAGAGATGTGTCACGAACCTCTTTCGCCTTCTCGCCAAAGATGGAGTTCAGCAGTTTAAATTCAGGGGTTGCATCGGCCTCGGACTTGGGAGTCACCTTTCCAACCAGGATGTGGCCGGATTTGACTTTAGCGCCAATGCGGATGATCCCATCCTCGTCCAGCTGCTCCAGCGCTTTATCACTGGTATTGGGAATATCCCGGGTGAGTTTCTCCGGGCCCAGCTTTGTCTCACGTACGTCAACAGTGAACTCTTTAATATGAATAGAGGTAAAAATATCCTCTTTAACAACCTTTTCCGATATGAGGATCGCATCCTCATAATTGTACCCGTTCCAAGGAACAAAACCGACTAGCACGTTGCGTCCCAGCGCCAGCTCGCCGTCATAGGTGGCAGGACCGTCACCAATCACCTGACCGGTTTCGATCTTCTGCCCCACATGGACGATCGGTTTCTGGTTAAAACAGGTGTCCTGGTTTGTTCTCTGGTACTTCTGGATGATGTACTCATCCTTTTCGCCCTCTATCTCAGGGTTCTCCGGATCAATGATGACCTTCTGAGCTGAGACGTGCGAGACGGTACCTGCTCGCTTTGCCTTTACGAGCACACCCGAATCGTAGGCAGTCTTCGCCTCCATTCCGGTTCCGACCCTGGGTGGTTCGGGGAACACCAGGGGCACAGCCTGCCGCTGCATGTTCGATCCCATCAAAGCGCGGTTGGCATCATCGTGCTCCAAAAAGGGAATCAGGGAAGTAGCAACGGAGATTACCTGTTTCGGGGAAACATCCATATAGGTAACAGTGCTCGGCGGCCTCGAATTGTAGTCACCGGACCGCCGTACCGCAACCAGGTCGTCAACAAAGTTCCCGTCATCATCAAGGCGTGCATTCGCCTGCGCGATATAATGCTTTTCCTCGTCAATTGCCGAGAGATACTCGATGGTATCAGACACCTTGCCGTTTTCCACCCTTCTATACGGGGTTTCGAGAAAACCATACTCATTCACACGGGTATAGTTCGCCAAAGAAACGATCAACCCAATATTCGGCCCCTCAGGGGTCTCAATCGGACACATCCTTCCGTAGTGGGTGTAATGGACATCCCGCACCTCAAAGCCTGCCCGATCCCGGGAGAGTCCGCCGGGCCCGAGCGCATTGATTCGCCGTTTATGGGTAAGCTCAGCGAGCGGATTAATCTGATCCATGAACTGGCTGAGCTGACTGGAGCCGAAAAACTCCTTAATGGCAGCTACAACCGGCTTGATAGAGATAAGATCCTGCGGCTTCACTGTTTCAGACTCAAGGTTCATTCGCTCTTTGGCTATTCGCTCCATGCGGGTGAAAGCCGTTTTCATCTGGTTCTGCATCAGCTCGCCGACTGAACGGATACGACGGTTTCCAAGATGGTCAATATCGTCCACGTTTGCCTCACCGATGTAGACCTGTATCAGGTACCGCATGGTATGCACAATGTCTTCTCGGGTAAGTACCGGTTCCTCCGGCGGCTGCTCGTAGTCAAACTTCTTGTTGAGTTTGTAGCGGCCGACACGTCCCAGATCATAGCGTCTGTAGGTAAAGAACATGGTGTTCAGATCCTTTTCAGCGCTCTCATAGGTAATCGGCTCGCCAGGCATCAACACAGAGTAGACAGCAATGAGCGCATCCTCTTTGGTCGGCTCATCAAAGCCCTTCTCGACTCGAGTGTGCTTGGCATCCTCTATTTCGAAACAACGGAGGATAGTCTCGGCGTGAAGGGAGTTTTCAGCCTGCATGTCAATGACATCAACCTCGGTAATACCGGCGTGTATCATCTCATCCATCTCATGCGGGTGAATCTTATCACCGGCACGGTAGAGCTTTTTCGGCTCTTCGCCGTCCTGCTGAGCATAGACATCTTTGTACAGGATGATATTGTTTAACTCTGCCGCATCTCGTGACCCGGACAGAGATACTTTCTTTGACTGATAGTAAAGCTCAACAATCTGCTCACGGGTTGTAAACCCCAAAGCACGCAAAAAAAGCGTTGCAAGAATGCGCTTTTTGCGGTCGATCTTTGTATAGACTAAATCCTTCTTGTGATCAATTTCAAACTCAAGCCAGGAGCCCCGATACGGAATGATCCGTGAGGAGTATACTCCTTTCTCATCAGAAAAGATCACACCCGGAGACCGGTGAATCTGGCTTACTACAACCCGTTCAGCTCCGTTGATGATGAACGTCCCTCGATCGGTCATGAGGGGAATATCACCAACATATATGTCTTTTTGTCGTATCTCACCAGTTTCCTGAAAAATGAGATTTATTTTGGCTTTTACTGGAACAGAATATGATAGGCCCTTCTGTTTGCACTCCAGTTCACCGAACTTTATATGGTCCTCATCCAGCGAATACCCAACATATTCAAGCAGCATGTCACCGCTGGGGCTTTCAATGGGGAAAGTGGACTGGAATACCTCCTCCAGCCCTTGAAGCTCAAGAGGTTCATTGTGCAGCAGCCTCTCTCTTTGGAGAAACCTCTCATATGAGGAGAGCTGAATATCTACAAGATTCGGCAGCGAAAGTACCTCATCCATCTCTTCTCCCACATACACTCTTTCTATAGCTTTGCCGTCGGCAAGCATTGTTACCCCCTGGTTAATAATCATGGAAGACTTATCTGTCGGTCCCTGAGCACCGGTTTCTGCCGGCTGTCTCAGCGGACACAACCACTGTAAGCCCTCTTCCTAACACAACTCCTGCGCAGCGTAACTACCGCGCACCACGTTACCTACTATGACACAACAGGCCACCGGAACTCATTATCCGGTGGCTGGAGCCTGCAGAGTTGTCACCAATCTCTGCAGGCCAGTGCGTGATGTTTGTCTCGTATAGAAAGAACTATTTAATCTCAACGGTGGCGCCAGCTTCCTCAAGTTTAGCCTTCATCGAAGCTGCATCCTCTTTGGATACTCCCTCTTTGACAGCCTTGTCACCAGCTTCAACGACTTCTTTAGCCTCTTTCAGACCAAGACCAGTGATTGCCCGCACCGCTTTGATGACAGGAATCTTCTTACCATCTGCAACCCCTTTGAGGATTACGTCAAATTCTGTTTGCTCCTCAACCTCTTCGGCTTCGGCGCCAGCAGCAGCTCCCGGAGCAGCGGCTGCAACAGGTGCAGCAGCAGTAACTCCAAATTTCTCTTCCATGGCGGAAATCAGTTCAGAAACCTCAAGTACCGTCATGTTCGCAATTGCATCTAGAATCTCGTCCTTAGTAGCCATATTATCTTCTCCTTATTATGTATTCTTTGTACGGCAGTAGCATGCTACGAGTGAAGACTAATGCCGTCTATTGTTTCGCATCTGCAACAGCCTGCAGTGTCCGTACGAGCTTAGTCGGTACAGCATTAAGCACATACACCACATTCTGTACCGGGGCTCTCATCGTACCCATCAGCTTCGCAATCAATTCTTCCCGAGTCGGAAGCTTACTGAACTCCTCGACCTGAACAGCATCAAAGACGGTGTTATCAAGGATTCCACCTTTAATGGTCATGGAAGCGTTCTTTGCGAATTCAACCAGCACCTTGGCAACGGGTCCGGCATCTCCAGTAGGGATAGCCACAGCCGTCGGTCCGGTGAGGTATTCCTCAACAGCGGGCTTCTCGAGATCATGAAGGGCAATCTTTGCAAATCTATTCTTCACAACCTTATATGTGGCATCATGCTCACGAAGCTTCTTCCGCAGATCCGTGATCTGCTCAACCGACAGTCCACGGTAGTTCGTGAAGATGTAATCCTTGGCATCCTTGAACTCTGCCTTCAGGGCATCGACCGCATCTATTTTAGACTGTTGTACTTTTACCTGATATTCAGCCATCTCTATCCTCCTGTCTACTCAAATACCCGGGCATCAAGTTTGATTCCGGGGCCCATGGTCGGGGAGACGGCAACGCTTTTGACAAACTCGCCCTTGGCGTCGCTCGGCCGCTTTCTCACGATCTCTTTAACCACCAGCTTCAGGTTCTCGGCAACCTGCTCAGGGTCCATGGATACCTTCCCTACAGCAAGATGAACAACCCCTGTCTTATCAGAACGGAATTCGACTCGCCCCTGCTTGAGTTCAGCCAGGGCCTCTTTTATGTCAAAGGTAACCGTTCGTGTCTTCGGGTTCGGCATCAGGCCGCGGCGTCCGAGGATAGGACCAAGCCTACCAACATCCTTCATCATGTCCGGGGTAGCCACAGCCACGTCAAAATCGAGCCAGCCGCCCTTGATTTTCTCCACCAGATCGGCGTCCCCGACGTAGGCAGCCCCAGCCTCTTTAGCCTCTTCAGCCTTCTCGCCCTTGGCAAATACAAGAACCTTCTTCTCTTCAGCAAACTGATGAGGGAGTACCACCGTATCACGGACAGACTGACTGCGTTTCATGTTCAACTTTACTGAAACTTCGATAGTCTCATCAAAATTGGCAAAAGCAATGTCCTTAGCGAGTTTGATCGCATCATCTACTGCATAGTAGCTTTCGCGATCAACCTTGTTGAGTGCTTCTTTGTACTTCTTTCCTCGCTTCATACTACGCCCCCACCTTAACGCCCATACTCCTTGCAGTACCTGCAATGATGCGCTTGGCTGCGTCGATGTCGTTCGCATTCAGATCGGACATCTTCAACTCAGCAATCTCCTGCAACTGGGTCTGGGTTATTGTTGCAACTTTTTCCTTGTGTGGTTCTCCCGAACCCTTGGCGATTCCGCAAGCTTTCTTGATCAGCACTGCTGCAGGGGGAGTCTTTACGATGAACGTAAAGCTTCGATCTGCATAGACCGTAATAACTACCGGAACAGTCAAGCCTGCCTCGACATTCTTTGTACGATCATTAAACTGCTGAACAAACTGCGGTGCACTGACCCCGTGGGGACCCAAGGCTGGGCCTACCGGGGGTGCCGGCGTAGCTTTTTGAGCGGGTACCTGCAGTTTTATAACCGCGGTAACCTTTTTCTTAGCCATAACAGTTCTCCTTACATGAGCTCTTTCGTCTCACGCTGGTAATAACGCCCGCCAACGGCAGGCTCCCATCCCTTTCTACAGCGAAAGGGGCACTATCTATGTAGCCTTACTATAGATGTCAAGCAACGAACGCCGGATACTATCTCCGGCGAATAAGTCTATATCTTCTCAACCTGGAAAAACCCAACTTCAATAGGGGTAGCCCTACCAAAAATCCCGACAATGACACGCAATTTGGCCTTTTCCGTGTTTACCTCATCAATCGTTCCGGTAAAGGTGTCAAACGGCCCGTCAATAATTTTCACCTTCTCCCCGGGGAAGAAGGTCTGTTTCGGACGCGCTCCCTTGTCAGTCTTTATATCACCAGTCTTCTGGAAGATGCGCTTAGCCTCTTCATCAGGAATAGGCTGCGGCTTGGAGCCGTCCAAGGTTCCTACAAAACCGGTAACGCCCTGAATGCGCCGTATAGCTGAACAGGGATGTTTCCACCCGATATTCGGCAGGTCCATTTCAACGAGGATATAGCCGGGAAGAATTTTCTTGTTGACGATCTTCTTTTTCCCGTCTTTGACCTCTACTATGTCCTCGGATGGCACACGTACATCAAAAACCGTCTCGGCAATCTTAGGATCTTCCATCAGCTTTCTGATCGTTCTTTCAATTTTATTCTCATACCCGGAATAGGTATGAACTACATACCAGCCTTTAGCCATACGTGCTCCAATCTTCTTCTCGTACCTGTCCGCGAGTATTAGTAGATGAGATAGAGGCCTTCAAGTAGAATATAATCTACAAGCCCCAGAACAACAGCAAACAGAAGTGTTGAGACAAGGACCACCTTCGTGGATGAAACAACAGCGTCACGGGTAGGCCAAACCACCTTCTTCATCTCAAGGTAGCTCTCTTTCAGATATCTAATTAATTTCTTCATCTTAATTCTCCAACAGAAAAAAAGCAGGTCAGGAAGGATTCGAACCTTCAACATCCGGTTTTGGAGACCGGCGCTCTAGCCGTTGGAGCTACTGACCTATGTGTGGAAACCTACTTAATTTTCGCTTCTTTGTGAAGTGTGTGCTTCCGGTCAAACCTGCAGTATTTATTAAACTCAAGCTTTCCCTGAATATTTCTCCGATTCTTCGTTGTCGTATAATTCTTTCTTTTACATTCGGAACACTGCAGAGCAATTTTCTCTACAGGTCCTTTTTTCTTACTTGCCATGATGCGTCTCCCAAAAACAGCCGCTCGCCGTCTATTCAGACTCTTCGCCTGGCAGAGGGCCGGACTATATTTCGAATATCATATCGAACCCTGCTAGCCTCACGCTCAACACAGTTGCTCAATTTGAGCCCTCGACCGGACTTGAACCGGTGACCCCCACCTTACCATGGTGGTGCTCTACCGACTGAGCTACAAGGGCAGGTCAAAGTCGCTGCCCGCCTCCGCGCACAGCCCGGGCATAAAACCGCGTAGGGGCAAACGTATCAAAGCGGTAGGTTTTTGTCAAGAGATTTTCTCACACCTATTGAAAATAATTGGTGTTGTGCCTATAGTCAAACTACGCCCTGCTCTACTGCTACAAGGGCCCAGGGAGGAATTATGGAGAGGCAAAGTATTCGCTTCGGAACAGATTGCGAATCCATCAAATGGGATTTCGCTGAACACCTGACCTATTCTTTAGGGTGTGATAAATACTCTACCACAAAACAGGATCGTTTTATCGCTTTGGCATTGGCCGTCAGGGATCGTATGATCCATCAGTGGACACGAACCCAGCAGACTCATCATGATCAGAAGGTAAAACGTATCTACTACCTCTCGCTCGAGTTCCTTATGGGCAGAGCAATGAGCAACAATGTAATCAATCTGAAACTTGAAGGTGAAGTGAAGCGGGCGCTGCAGGAACTCGGATACACCTATGAAGAGATAGCTGAACAGGAAGTGGATGCAGGACTGGGCAACGGCGGCCTTGGAAGACTGGCAGCCTGTTTCCTTGACTCACTCGCCACCATGGACCTGCCGGCAATCGGCTACGGCCTGCGCTATAACTACGGCATTTTCCGCCAGAAAATCGAAAATGGGTACCAGGTCGAGCAACCGGACGACTGGCTGCGCTTCGGCAACCCGTGGGAATTTGAGCGGCGAGATGTCACCGTTCCCGTCCGGTTCGGCGGGCATACTGAAGCCATTACCGAGAGGGGCCGGACATATCACAAATGGCTTGATACGACCGAGGTTATCGGTGTTGCCTATGACGTCCCTATCGTCGGATACGGCGGCACTACGGTCAACACATTGCGCCTGTGGAGTGCCCAGGCTGCCGAGGATTTTAATTTTCACGATTTTAACGAGGGAGATTATGTGGAGGCTGTTCGCGCCAAACTGATGGCAGAAAACCTCACCCAGGTCCTCTACCCAAATGACAACCTCTATCTTGGAAAAGAACTGAGACTTAAACAGCAGTACTTTTTTGTCGCCTGCTCCCTTTCGGACATCATCCGCAGATTCAAGAAAACAGGAGCCAAGTGGAAAGAATTCCCCAATTATGCTGCTATTCAGATGAACGACACCCACCCCTCGCTTGCGGTTCCCGAACTGATGCGTATTCTAATCGACGAGGAGACTGTTGACTGGGAAACAGCCTGGGAGATTACTGTCAACACCCTCGGTTATACCAACCATACCCTCATGCCGGAAGCCCTTGAAAAGTGGCCCACGGAGATGCTCGGGAAAAACCTTCCACGCCATCTTGAGATTATCTATGAAATCAATCACCGGTTCCTCAAGAAGGCTATTACTCATTTTCCCAGCAATACGAAAGCTATTCGCAACATCAGCATCATCGAAGAGACTCCGGTCAAGCAGGTTCGGATGGCCAATCTGTGCGTGGTCAGTTCACATTCGACAAACGGAGTGGCAGCTCTACACTCGCGGCTTCTCAAAAGCAGGATGTTTCCCGAACTTGCCAAGGTGTATCCGAGGCGCTTTACCAACAAGACCAACGGCATCACTCAGCGCCGGTGGCTGCTGGGAGCAAACCCGCCCCTTGCAAAACTGATCACCGAGACCATCGGAGAGGACTGGATTACCAGCTTTTCACACATCAGTAAGCTCAAATCCTATGCCGATGATCCACAGTTTCTCAAAGCTTTCGGGGCTGTCAAGCTGGAAGCAAAGCAGAACGCCGTGAGGTATTTGCAGTCTGAACTCGGTTGGGACATTAATCCGAATACCATTTTTGATGTGCAGGTTAAGCGTATCCATGAATATAAGCGGCAGCTGCTCAATGCCCTCCATATCATCATGCTCTACAATCGCGTGAGAAAGGAGGATCCAGAGGACTTTACCCCTATCACATTCCTCTTTGGGGGGAAGGCAGCTCCCGGCTATATGATGGCCAAACGTATTATCAAGCTCATCAATAACCTTGCAGCTGTGATCAACACTGATGAAACAATCAAGGGAAGAATATCAGTACACTTTCTGCCGAACTATCGTGTTTCAATGGCCGAACAGATCATACCGGCCACAGATATCTCCGAGCAGATCTCTACCGCCGGCACAGAGGCCTCAGGCACAGGGAACATGAAGTTCATGTGCAATGGGGCTCTAACGATCGGAACGCTGGACGGTGCCAACATAGAGATCAAAGAGGAAGCCGGAGAGGAGAATATGTTTCTGTTCGGAAAGACTGAAGAGGAAGTTGACCAGCTTCGGGAAACCTACGACCCCTATGAGTACTACCAGGCGAATGAAGATATCAGGGAGGCGGTAGACCTGCTGTTCTCGGGCTATTTCAGCTTCAACGAGCCAGGGATCTTTGAACCGATTCGCCAAATGCTGTTTGATAGGGGCGACCAGTATATGCACTTTGCCGATCTGGCCGCATATGATGCAGCCCACACACAGGCTATGGAGACCTACCGTGACAGGCAGAAGTGGAATCAGAAAGCCGTACTCAATATAGCAGCCTCAGGCAAATTCTCCTCAGACAGAACAATTTCTCAGTACAACGAGGAAATCTGGAAGGCTAAGCCCTGTCCAATCGACCGTGAAGAATCACCCGAGACGATCCTGGACAACGCCAGAAACCATTCCTAGCAGGCGTGAGTGGAAATCACTGTGACAGAACTTTGGCAGGTTTACCCGACAATCGAATAATACACCCCTGAAACCCAGGGGGTGATAGAGGTAAGCACCAGAATAATCACCAGCGCCGGCAGGAAATTGGCAGTCTTGAACTCCTTCACCCTGAGCAGGTTGAAGCCAATCATAAGGACCAGCACCCCTCCGACCGCGGACAGTTCATTCAGTCCCAGCTCCCCGATTCTGGGGGCAAGCCAGCCTGAACCGAGAGTTATGCCGCCCTGGTAGACGAGAATCGTAATAATCGAAAAGGCCACTCCGATACCGTAGGCTGCAGTGAACATGATTGCCATAAACCCGTCCATGATAGACTTAAGCAGTATCAGCTCGTAGTTCCCCTGGGTCCCGGCTTCAATGGCCCCCACAATGGTCATCGCCCCTGCACAAAAGAGGATGGAAGCATCCAGAAATCCCTTGGCAAAACTTCTCGAGTCGACCTCTAGAGCCTTTTCGGTTTCCAGCTTCAGCTTATTGTCCTCACGCTTCTTCCTGCTCGTCAGCCGTTCAAAGGAATCCCCCAATCGAAGAATAGCCCCCTCGAGATCAAGCAGATAGCCGATCATACCTCCAACGGCTATTGCGATGAGTATCATCAAATAGCTGCTTGTTGCCAGAGCCATGTTAAGCCCCACAAGCAGTGAAATGATTCCGGCACTGGCGAATATGACACTGCGGAAATCTTCTCTGATGCGGGTCCTGAACACCAGACCGACAATGGAACCAATGAGCACGGTAAGGCAGTTTATGTAGGTTGCAATCATGAGTAGGCATTATATGGAGATTGGATTAGTTTTGCAATCATGTTAGAATTCTTCCGGACGAGGTAAGCATGGAACGCACACATATTGACTGTATTATGCCTGCAGCAGGGGTCTCCTCCAGGATGGGAGACTGGAAACTGATGCTTCCCTACCGGGGACGCCCCATTATCGACCATGCTCTCGAGCACGCCCTCGAGATTGCACAGCAGATCATCGTAGTAACCGGCTTTCGCGGAGATGAACTGCGCAGCCATCTCTCAGAAGCCTTTCCGACATACTGGGAACAGGGTCGAATCACCGCTGTCACGAACCGGAATTATACCGAGGGGATGTTCTCTTCGATCCAGACGGGGCTGAAACATAGCAGCAGGGACGTTGCCTTTATCCATCACGGAGACCTTCCCTGTCTGCCGACTTCACTCTTTGCAGAGATTATGAAAGAGTTTGAACAAGCGCCACCCCCGCGGCCTGATGCCATACGTCCGGTGTATCGCGGTATCCCGGGTCACCCGGTACTGCTCTCAGCCGCTGCCCGGGAACTTATACTCACCCTTCCGCCGGGCGCATCCATGCAGCAGGCCTTTGAGTCGCTGCGTGTACTGGAAATTGAGGCTGAGACCCCGGGGGCCATTCTCGATGTTGATACCCCCGAGGCTTATCAGCAGCTCATTACGAAATGGTAACTTCGCCGTTTTCAAACCCTACTGTCAGTTCACTGTACTCGCCTTCGAGCATGTATCTTGCAAGCTGATTCTCGACAAGCGTCTGTATCGCCCGCTTAACCGGCCGCGCCCCGTAGGCCGGGTCATAGCCGACTTCGGCAATGTGGTCGATAAGTTCATCGGTAAAATGAACCGTGACCGATTTGCGTGCAAGCCGGGTTTCCAGCCGCCCGAGCTGAATTTCAACAATAGATTTGATAGCTTCCCGGTTGAGCCGTTCAAACAACAGAACTTCATCAATTCGGTTCAGGAATTCCGGCTTGAATGTCCGTTTGAGCATCTGATCGATATCCTGCGAAACCTCCTGAATTGACTCACTCTGTAAGATCAGATCACTGCCGAGGTTGCTCGTCATGATGATAATCACATTCCTAAAATCAACTACTCTTCCCTGTCCATCGGTCAGCCTGCCATCGTCGAGCAACTGCAGCAGTACATTAAACACATCCGGATGCGCCTTCTCGATTTCGTCGAACAGTACGACCGAATAGGGACGCCGCCGCACAGACTCGGTAAGCTGGCCCCCCTGGTCATATCCAACGTAGCCGGGGGGCGCTCCAATGAGCCGCGAAACGGTATGTTTTTCCATATACTCACTCATGTCTATCCGCATAAGCGCCCGCTCGTCGTCAAAGAGAAAGTCAGCCAGCGTCCTGGCAAGCTCGGTTTTCCCCACTCCTGTAGGCCCTATACACATGAAGGACCCAAGCGGACGATTCTCGTCACTGACTCCTGTCTTGTTTCGACGTATTGCATGGGACACAGCCTTGATGGCAGCCTCCTGCCCGACAACACGCCGTGATAAAATCTCCTCAAGTTTCAGATACTTCTCAATCTCGCTTGAAAGCATCTTCGAAACAGGGATACCAGTCCAATTGGACACAACACTGGCAATATCATCCTCAGAGACTTCCTCCCTCAGCAACTGCCGCTCGCCTTGAATGTTCTGCAATTCCGAACTGAGGTCGTTGATCTCTTTCGTGAGCGCCGGAACCTCACCATGTTTAATTTCAGCAGCTCTGTTAAGGTTTCCATCGCGTTCAGCCTGTTTCTCCTCTGCCTTGAGACTTTCCAGCCGGGCTTTCTTGGACCGGATGTTATCAATGATCTTTTTCTCATTCTGCCACTGCATCTGCATACTGTCGCGTTCAGCATACAAGTCAGCCAGTTCCTTCTCAATCTTGGTACGTCGTTCAACGGCCGCAGTCTCCTCCTCTCGGGAGAGAGCCTGCTTTTCAATAGTGAGCTGGAGTATCCTGCGCTCAATCTTGTCAAGCTCAAGCGGCTGGCTCTCAATTTCCATCTTCATCCGGCTGGCAGCTTCATCGACTAAGTCAATTGCCTTATCCGGCAGAAACCGGGAGGTGATGTAGCGATCAGAGAGTTCAGCTGCGGCTACGAGAGCCTCATCTTTTATCCGCACACCGTGGTGCACCTCGTAGCGCTCCTTGAGTCCCCTGAGGATAGCTACCGTGCTCGTTACAGAGGGCTCATTGGTGTAGACCTGCTGAAACCTTCGTTCAAGAGCGGGATCCTTTTCGATATACTTACGATATTCATTCAGCGTGGTGGCCCCGATAGCTCTCAGATCCCCGCGAGCGAGCGCCGGCTTGAGAAGGTTGGAGGCATCGGTCGCCCCTTCAGCCGCACCCGTGCCAACTACGGTGTGAAGCTCATCAATAAAGAGAATGATCCCGCCGTCTGAGTCCTCGATCTCCTTCACAACAGCTTTCAGACGCTCTTCAAACTCTCCCCGGAATTTTGCTCCTGCTACCAGAGCTCCGAGATCAAGGGCGAGCAGCCTCTTTGTCTTAAGCATGTCTGGCACGTCCCCAGAGACAATTCGGCGCGCCAGTCCTTCGGCGATTGCCGTTTTGCCAACCCCGGGCTCACCAATGAGAACCGGATTGTTTTTCGTTCGTCTCGAGAGCACTTGCATCACGCGACGAATCTCCTCGTCTCGCCCAATGACCGGATCTAGTTTCTCCTGCCGGGCAAGCTTCGTGAGATCTTTACAGTATTTGTCTAGGGCCTGGTATTTTGCCTCAGGGTTCTGGTCAGAGACTCGCTGGCTTCCACGAACCGACTTGAGCGCCTGCAGTACCCCCTGCTCCCTGACTCCTGCTGATTGAAGCAGCTCGGAGACGGGACCTTGGCCTTTGACGACTGCAAGCAGTAAATGCTCTGTGCTTGTATAATCGTCTTTCAGAGCAGCAGCTTCCTTCTCAGCCTCATACAAGAATCCGGCTAACTCGTTGGTTATCGAAGTCTGGCCCTGCCCTGCCCCGTATGTTCTCGGCATAGCTTGCAGTCGCTGCTTCAACCTATTCTCGATCATGCGCGCATCAGAGCCTATATTATCTAGAATAGGACGGATGATCCCGTCCTCCTGGGAGAGCAGACTCTGTATCAGATGCTCGGTTCCCACCGAGCCGTGATTATGTTCTCTGGCAAGCGAATCTGCCTCCTGCAGAGCTTCCTGCAGTTTTACCGTCATTTTGTCAATTCTCATATATGTACCTCTCTCAATCTATGGGTTTCACACCACACTGCTTTTTGCCCGGGGCATACCATCCCCGCCACAAAAAGCAGTGCATGAGACCATCAAATCAGACATGAATTGAAAAGCAGTGTCGGTGTGAACACTACATAAGATACTTACAAGTTACCGCTAACGGCAAGAGATGTCTCTTTTCTCTTTTCTCATCTTGACGTAGGATAACAGTTCTACCGCACTAGCAGGACAAGGAGTTTGCCATGCAGATACTAACAATCAATGTAGTTCTCGCCGTTCTCCCTGCATTATATCTGCTGGTTCGTTTTTACCGTAAAGACACCTACCAGAGAGAACCCGGCCGGCTGGTGATATTTGCATGTCTTACCGGGATCGCCGTTATTTTCCCTGTCGCTTTGCTTGAGACGGTACTTGCTTCAGTTGCTGCTGATATGTCATTGATAGGATATGCTCTGTTTATGGGATTTGTGACAGCGGCCCTTGTGGAGGAGACAAGCAAATATCTTGTAGTTGTACTGCTCTTGCGCCCCAGAAGTGCCTTTGATGAGACTACCGACGGTATCGTGTACACCATTGCTGCCAGTATGGGGTTTGCCCTGTTTGAAAACATCATGTACAGTGCACAATCACCCGTAACTGTAGCTCTGCTCCGGGGGATAACCGCTGTTCCTCTTCATGCCGTGGCTTCGGGCATCATGGGGTATTACATCGGGGCGGCCAAATTTGAAACGTCGGTTTCCTCCTTGAAAGGCCTTGTGATTGCCGTGATGATTCACGGACTCTACAACTTTCTTCTCATGACCCAGTCCCTGCTCGGTTTTCTCATCATCCCGCTTCTGTGGAGCAGCTGGAAACACCTGAACAGGCTCTACCGCCGAGCGCAGCTGGAGGACCGCTATTACGGCCGCAGCTGACCGCCTCTCGCTTTTCGAATTCGTTCATGTGCTGTCAGTCCCGCATACATACAAGCCGGTAGAATAAATAGCGTAGCCAGCAGCGTGTTAAGCAGAGCAATCGAGATGAGGATCCCGAAATACCGTACCGGCATGAAACTAGCAAAGGAAAGCACCAGCAGACCGGCAATAATGGAAATTGAAGTGAGGGCAATCGGCCGTCCGGTCAGCCGTATGGTCTTACGCATAACTGCTTTGAGATCCTCACCAGGATCGGACCGGCGAACCTCCTTGAACCTGATGATAAAGTGGATAGCGTCATCAATTCCAACTCCGACAGTAACACTTGAAAATCCCATGGTAATCATATCGAAGGGGATCTGAAACAGGACCATGAACACGTAGTTGGCCATAATACCGACGGCAATCGGGATAATTGAGAAAAGCCCGAAACCGAGCGACTTAAATGTTATCGCCGTTATGAGAAAGACAACGAGTGTTGAGAACAGAGTTGAAACCCGCTGATCACTCTCGATCAACTCGCTCAAGGCGATGAAACGCCTGCCGTTCCCCCACGGAGTTACTGTGACTTCCTCCGGAAGCATGTTCCGCTTTTCCTCTATCGTTGCAAGAATGCCTTGTGCATTCGCCAGACCGGGGGGTCCCATCGTCTCAGCATCACGATAGTGATAAGCTATGATCAGTCGGCTGTGATCGTCGTTGACCAGCATCTCCATCTCCGCATTATTGCCGTCCATCTGTTCAACCAGACGCAAAAAGCGCGACATCAGCATCACCAGTCCCCTGGTTTCGGGTATACGTTCCTCTCCCTGAGAGACCCCGTGCAGGTAGGAGACATAACGGGGAAATGAGAGCAAATGCGTTATATCTTCGTTTTGCTTCATGACACTGGTCTCAAAGGCGTGGACGTCCTTGAGCACTTCAGGATCAAGAAAATAATCCTTGCTCTCCGAGGGTGCGTCCAGGGTTACATACATGGTCTCAGCCCCTCCGATAGTGCGGTTGAAGGCTTTGGAGCTGATGAGCATCGGATCATCCTTGGCAAAATACCGGGAATAATTCGTCTCAAAACTGACAAGCGGAAAAGCAATGATAAAGGCGACGATGATCAGGCCGAAAGCCACCAGAATAACCGGCCAGTGTCGCATCACATGTTCACTTATCGAGCTGATGATCTTGGTTAATCCGCCCTCACTGACCTGGCGCTTATGAACTTCCTTGGGAGTTGGGAGCTGGTGAAGCAAGGCTGGCAGGTAAAAGAGCGTTAACACGGCACACACGGTGATACCAATGGCAGTGGAGAGGCCAAACTCTCTGAATTGAGAAAGCTGGGTTACTAAAAGACTTAAGAAACCGGCTACCGTGGTAACACAGGCAAGTACAATCGTCTTGCTGATATGAACGACAGCTTCAACAATCCATGCATCATCGGTATCACCGCCAGAGTGTTCAACACTGGCACGATAGTATTCATTGAGCATGTGGATACTGTAGGAGCTTCCCAACGTCAGTACTAGCGGCGGAGTTACAATGTTGAAGATCGTCAGTTTAAACCCCAGCAGAGACATGATACCGAGCGACCAGATTACCCCCATGAGCACTACAGAAAGGGGGAGAAACACCGCCCGTTTTGCTCTGAAACTGAAATAGTAGACGAGCATGATAACCAGAAAAGAGAATCCCAGCAAAGTTGCAAGATCCCTCACCAGGAGGAATTCCACCCTGCTTGTTATGGGCATCGTACCATTTAGCCGGGCCACTCCAAATTCTTCCAAGGGCTCGATAATCTCTTTTATAGAAGCAACCTGCTCGGTATTATCATCCCGAAGCTCTGAAACCGGGAAGATGAGCATCATCATTGTACCGTCTTCGGATACAATCAAGTTTTGGGCAACAACATCCTGGAGCAATCGTTCCTTGAAAATCCGTGCCTCCTCATTAGTCCAGCTATCACCATCGGGATTTGAATTGATGGGGACAACTATAATCCTGCCGCCACGATCCTCGGCGGTAACCATTGAGAAGGGATGGGTCCCTGTGGAGATATTATCAAAAGCCTCGATCTGGGTAACGACGGACTGAAGCAGTTCGAGAACTTCGGGTCTGTACATCTGATCGCTGCGATAGGTGAGAATTATTGAACCAGTGGCTTCCTCGTCGGTATAATACTGGCTGAAATGCTGATTCGTGATATTGTCATCGGGTAACAGGGCATCATAGTCGGCATTGAGCTTGATGCTGAGGGCCGCATAGCCGAAAAGCAGTGTAATCAGTACAGCGACAACAATAATGACTTTTGCATAGCGCTGTGAGAATCTTACCAACTTATAATAAAACGATTGCTGTTCCATGGCAGTAGCTCTCTCTCTGTTGTTTTCGGGATGATACCCCTATATTGCACCGTTTTTTCTGCTTTCACAAGGCTAACAGAGGGAAAATTCGACCCCGTCGGTTATGTAACCTTGAATATTCTCATTGCTTCTGTATAGTAAGTCGTAACACCTACCCTTCTGCGAACTGAGCAGAAGGAGAGATTGAGGACCTGTATGAAACGCCTATTGAGACTTCTTATATTCGTAGCCCTCGCTCTAGCAGCACTCAGTTCCTGCACCATCAGGCAGGAAATATACATTGAAGCCGATGACTCGGGCGCCGTTGAAATTGATGTGACTGTCGAAGAGTTCTTTAACGAGGTTGTCGAGGACTTTACCGTCTTCGCCGAAGATGAGGATTCAGACATCACGGAGATGAATATTGAGGAAGTTCAGAACTCCCTGAATGAGTCCCCCTATACCCGGTACGCTGACATTGTCGAAATTGAGGAAAACCATTATATCGGCACCTTCCAGTTCATCGATGCCGAACGTTTTTTCAACGACTTTGACGATGAGCTGAAGCTTGAATCCCTGTTTACCTTTGAGAAGGAAGAAGACACAACGACTCTTTCAATGTATCTTGATCTCGAAACCTACGGGGAATTAACTGAACTTATTCCTCTTCTCAAAGATGAATCATTTGCTACATTCGGCCCTGAAGAAAATGAAGGAGTCTCTCAGGAAGATTATCTGGATATGATCAGCTATCTCCTCGGTGAAGAGGGACCGGATGCAGTTATGCGTTCTGAGATAACCCTGATTATAAATACAAACACCCCTATTAAAGATCATGAAGGGGGTGAAGTTATCGAAGAAAACCGCATTCGTTTTACTCTCCCCATGATAGATTTTCTCCTGCTTGCCGAACCTGTGAGCTACTCTGTAACGTGGTAGACCCGGGCTTTTAGCGCACCACCTAAAAAAAGACCGGCAATTTGCCGGCCTTTTTCACGTCTGTCTAGATGGTCACTTCACATGCGGTGGATCAACACACCTTAGGACTCAAGCTTCACGTTAACCTTCTTGGGTTTCTTCTCTTCCTTCTTGGGCATCGTCAGGGTGAGGATACCATTCTTAAAGGTTCCCTTGATCTTATCTTCGTCCACATTTTCCGGAAGCACAAAGCTGCGGTCAAAGGAGTAACTCTTTCTCTCTTTCAGAACATAGCCTTTGTCCTCACCACCTTCTGTACGATCCTCCTCTTTCTTGGAAGAGATGTGAAGTACATGGTTGTCAACGTTTACATCGACGTTATCCTCGCTGTAGCCTGGAATCTCTGCTTCAAGTACATACTCGCTATCGGTCTCCCGTACATCCACTAACGGAGTTTTGTTCCTCTCCGGTGCTGCTTCAGGTGCCAGATTCCAGAAATTCTCAAAAAAGCGGTCGAAATCATCCAAGAATCCCACATTATCATTTCTTCTGTTTCTCGGAACTAAATATCTCATAGCACACCTCCGTGTTATTTATTCTTGCTTTTCACTTACCTATAAGCAAAAGGCGTGCCAACATTTCAGCATGTCGCGGGATAAAAAGTATTTTGATGTATAATATAGAATTATATTTGTTCTCAACAGACTGTTAGCTAGTATTGCCCACTTGTTACAATTTTATATGTATCTTTATGACACACAGGGTCAAAAAGCCCCTTTTAAAACATGTTGTTCTGACACAGGCTAGCTTACGATAGCTGACAACTGTTTATTTTTAACCAAGGCAGGAACCTGATCGGCTACCAGGGGCTTACTGAATAGGAATCCCTGCATATACCGGAAGCCCAGCCCTGCAAGCGTATCCCGCTGCTCCTGGGTGGAAATGCCCTCAGCAATCACTTCAACGCCGAGCGTATGCGCCAAATGCAGCAGTCCCTTCAGTATCAATCCAGTCGAATTGGCATGTTTTACATCATCGATGAGATGCTTATCGACTTTTATGCTGTCAGCCCGCAAATCCCTGAGAAAATTGAGAGACGAGTAGCCTATACCAAAGTCATCCAGTATGATTTTGAACCCCATAGCTTTAAGCCGGCCAACAGCATCCCTACCCTGCTGTGCATCAATAAGGGAGGCAGCTTCGGTGATTTCAATTTCTAACCTCTTTTGGATACCAGGATACTTTCCAACTAACTCCTCAATATAATCAATTGTCTCGGCAAGCAGCAGTTCTTTGGCTGAGAGGTTCACCGAGGTAAGAAAATCATATCCCTCTGACACCCAAAGATGTGACTGCTTGAACACCTTGTCCAATACTAGCCGTCCCAATCGATAAATAAGCTGTGAATCTTCCGCAATGGGAATAAAGCGCGCTGAGGGAATGACCCCTTCCTGGGGGTGATCCCAACGACAGAGGGCTTCAAAAGAGACAAATCGCTCTTCCTTAAGATCATAGACTGGCAGGTAGTGGAGTACAAACTGCTCATCTTGCTTTAAAGCCTCGACTAGTTGCTGCTCGAGTTCCATACGCTCTTTGTATTGTTTCTGCATCTCCTGATCGTAATACAGATAGGGCAGTTTTTTCTGCTTGGCAGTATACATAGCAATGTCAGAAAACCGGTAGAGTTCATCGGGAGAGGCAGCATCGTCTGGAAAAGCGGCAATACCGGCAGCAAGCCCGACAAAAACACGCTGGCCCTTAATGTGGAAAGGATTGTTGAGCAGCTCATTGATACGTTCAATGACTTTACTGGCGTGCTCCCGGGGAGTCTTTGGGAGCAGCAGAACAAATTCGTCCCCGCCCATACGGGCAAAAAAATCATCCTCTTTGATATTCCCCCGGACACGCTTACTGAAAGCTATGAGCAGCTCATCGCCAAACTCGTGTCCCAGGGTATCGTTAATATGTTTAAACCCGTTCAGATCCATGTAGACAAACGAGAATTGGCGCATGCCTGGAACCATCAGCATTTCGGAAACACGGGATTCGAGCAGATACCGATTCGGAAGGGACGTCAATGAATCATAATAGGCCAGCTCCCGGATTCGTCGTTCACTCTCCTGCTTTTCGGTAATGTCTGTGTACTGGGAACAGATATAGGTCTTATACCCGCCTTCAGTTGGCAGTTCCAATGTAAATGTCGATATGCGCACTACTACCGGCATACCGTTTTTACGAGTACGAACGGTCTCATACTGGTCCTGATCAACTCGGATAAGAGCGTCGGGAAGTTCTTTATTCGCGTACTCAGAAGTGAGAATATACTGATAGAGAGGATTGCCCAGAAGCTCCTCCTCGGCAAAATCAAACATCTTTAAAAAACTCTGATTTACTTCACACACCTGATAGTTCTCGTCCATGAGAACTATTCCATCACTGGCATGATCAAATAAGTTCCGGTATAGGATCCTCTCAGCCTCAGCCTTATACCCACGAAAGACATGCTTGCCCACCGAGCCTCCATACACTCTGCGGGCAGCAAACCAGGTGACGGCCCCTGACAAAATGACCGCTGCAGCCACAGGTACAAAGGTTGAAAACACCATGAAACTATCCTCACTTTTTTAAATATTCTTTATTGTTACTGTCTTAACTTTCAGGAAACTAATTCTAACCGAAAATTGGGTTATTTCAACCTTTTTCACGGTTATTTCATTAGTTTACAAAACGCCCTTGACCTTTTAATTGAAAATCTATACTTTTACCGGTGTACGACGCAGGGTAGAGCAGTTGGCAGCTCGTCGGGCTCATAACCCGGAGGTCG
>JBNJDX010000004.1:0-65908 GCA_051745285.1 Spirochaetota bacterium | reverse complement strand
TTTCGTTTATATTTGGAACGGTGTAATCCGTTCTGCGAACAATCCTCAATAGAGGAAGGAGACTTACATGAAGTATAATAAACAGAAAATCATTTTGATATTTATAGTATTAATCTTTTTTGTGGCACTAGTGGGATGCGATATCGCCGGTGGAGGTTCTGACACAACCGCGCCTACGGTGACGTCAACCTCACCTGAGGATAAAGCAACCGGTGTGACGACTGATGCAATTATCACTGCCACCTTTAGCGAAGAAATGGATAATACGACAATCGATACTGACAGTTTCACACTATACGCTGGAACCTCACAGATATCGGGTACGGTTACCTACAACACAGATGATTTGACAGCTAGCTTCACTCCTGGGGCCAATCTTGCAACTGGAACCACTTATACCGCGACGATCACTACCGCAGTGACGGATACCGCCGGTAACGCAATGGAGGAGAAAAAAATCTGGACGTTTACGACGGCCACGTCAAAGAATCTTGGGAGTGGTCCCGATGGAGGACCTGGCTCAGTGGATCTGGGCACCGCCGCAAACTACGCGATTCTTGCAAAATCGGGGGTTAGTACCACTGGTACCACCAGCGTTATCGGAGATATCGGGCTAAGCCCGGAAGGTTCGACGTCCTTAACCGGATTTTCCGTGACAATGGACTCAAGTGGAGAGTATTCGACGTCATCCTACGTGACCGGGAAGTTATATGCTGCAGATTACACAGCTCCTACGCCCTCGATCCTGACGACAGCCGTCAGCGACATGGAAAATGCGTATACTACTGCTGCAGGACTCTCGAGTCCGGATTACACCGACTTGGGAGCTGGAGAGATTGGCGGAAAGACCTTGGAACCCGGTTTATACAAATGGGGTACCGGAGTCTCAATTACCACCGATGTAGTAATCTGGGGATCCGATACGGCAACGTGGGTGTTCCAGATCGCCGAGGATCTCGTAGTGGCTAATGGAGTCAAAGTTTCACTCGCCGGTGGAGCACGTGCAGAGAATATCGTTTGGCAGGTCGGTTCACAAGCATCTTTGGGCACAACGTCTCAGTTTGCGGGAACGCTGCTGACCAAAACGAACATCCCGGTCCTTAATGGAGCGTCAGTAAACGGAAGACTGCTGTCCCAGACGGCCGTCACCCTGGATGCTAATGCTATAACCGGACCATAGAATCGTAATTAGTGTAAGGGGCTGTTGCAAAAGTCGTAAGGCTTTAGCAGCAGTCCCTGTTTGGTTTCATGCCAGCACTGTATGTGATCGCAGTAACACGAACTTTCGAACAGTGTTGCTGACGGTAAGTTTGCTCGCCGGATTTTCACTTCCAAATGTAAGAAATTATCGATTACTCAACGTGTGGTTCGTAACACCTGACAAAAAAGCGGACCATAAGAGCTATTCAGGTTTCAGCTTCATTCTCCGTTCTGATACGACTATTATGGATCTTCAGAGGGTTAGTTGAAGAGGCAGTAGCTACAATCGACAGTTCTTTTTACCCTCCAATTTTTCTTTGCTCTCATTTGTTCTTTCAGAGAATACTACCGGTATGCATCGCCTCTATGGGGGGGAAGCACACATTCCAATCTTTCTATGTTCTTATGGTGGGCATGTAGTTATGAAGAACCTGTAGGGAATGTCTTTTCACAAGGTATCGGGCTGGGTGGATTTGAACCGATGACCGCATACCTCAAGACATGTTTTTCCTACCTCTAGAATATTCTGTAATTTCTTCCTTAATATATCCTGATGCTGTCCAGACGAGTTTTTAACTGCAAAATATGAAACAAATTAGTCAATTAATAAGTATGATTTTCAATTGACTTGGTCTAAAACCTATGTAAGACTGAGAATATAGGTGTACAGAATTAAAGCTACTAACACGGGAGATGTTACCGCCTTTTACTGAGTCTGAGGTGTACCCACTGCTGAAAAACTTCTATCTTTATTGCACAACACTCTCGTAACTACCATTTCTATTCTGGGGGACGTTATGAAGAGAATGAAGCCATTTTCAGCAGTGTCCGTATCAGGTTTGTTCATGGTTAGCTTGGCGTTAGCACTGACTGCCTGTCCGATAGCTCCGATAGCGGAATTCAATTCCACAGAAGGTGTTTTGCAGAGAGATACAACATGGTCAGGAGTTGTCGAAGCTGGATATGTTATTGTTCCAGAGGGTGTTACTCTCACTATCGAGCCCGGCACAGTTGTGAAGTTCAGAGCAGATCGCGGATATGTTGATGTAAATAAAGGCGGTTTAGGAGTAGAGGGAGGAACTCTGAGAGCCATCGGTACAGCAGAAGAACAAATTTTTTTCACCTCTGATTATGAGGCTGCTGGTTTTGACTACGCAATCAATGGCGATTGGTTTGGGATTTCTTTGCTCGATACTGATAACTCCGAGCTACGATACACCGTTGTGGAATTTGCCGAAATCGGTGTGGAGCAATTTGATTCATCGGTTCCTGTCTCCTATTCGGTCATTCGCTGGAATAATACTGAAGGACTCTATGCTGAACAGTCTTCACCGACCTTTGCGTATAATACGCTATATCAAAATGCTTATCACGAGATTGCTCTTGAACAATTCAACGTAGGCGTAGAGATACATGATAATCTATTTCAGAATGGGTTTGTAGGTGTACACGCAGAGAATACCGAGTGCACGATTAGTAATAATTATTTTGATACATATACTAGTCATGCCATAACAGCAGGTATGTCCTCTACGCTGAATATTGAGAGAAATAAGTTCTATGGTATGTCGCCTGATTACGATAAAATCATGATTCCGGAAGATTCCACGGGCAATACATCCAATAACAGTGATGAGACCGATGATTCAAATCGCCCTGTATTTGGCTATTCTGTTCCCACTGGCTATACCTTGGGATATCGACCGGCTACGGATTCAGATGAGTATCTTTATGTTTATGATGAGGAAGATGCGACTAGAGAAGTCACAAAAACACTGGGAGAGGGCTTAGCGCTGTCTTTCGGTTGGGCGCTTCATTACTATGATGGTTTCTTATGGCGCTTCAGTATAGGTGATGGAGAACACGGTAATGGATTGGATTTTATCCGCATAAATCCAGACCTTGATCCGGATTTCGATCCGGAGACAGATCCAGAAACTGATGCGTATATAAAGATGGCTACGGATTTTGCCGTCAACCCTCGGGGCCTGACGCATGATGGTGAATATTTCTATGTAAATGATTTCAGTGAAAAGAAACTGTATCGTTTTAAACCTCCAGTGGATATAGCCGAAGGTGAAGCCGTCACTGATGTAAAAGGTTGGTCCTACGATATTCCCGACCAATCTGAGGGCGGTACGATGGGGTTAACATTCTTTGACGAGACCCTCTTGTTGCTGCCCAGTCGAATGCAGGATAAGCTATATGTGATAGATCTAAAGAATATTGATCCAGATAAACCGGTTGTTGCCATTGATAAAGAAATCAGACTTTCCCATACCGTGGGTAACGATATTGCTTGGCATGATGGAGCTCTATGGAGCACTGCATCCGGGTACGGATTGGGTAAATTTAAGATCGAAGACGATCAAGCGAATCTGGTCGGTAGTATATACCCAGTTGCCTATGATGCCTGGGCAATCACCTCTAATGGCGAAGAAGGTGATACTGCTCGTTTATGGACTCTCCAAAAGACCTGCGAGTTGTGGGATGATGACAAACTATTTGAAATCAAAGTGAAAACACTGTTGTAGGGTAAACAGAGCAAACCATGGAGAGGATGCCCACAGCGACATACTTCAGAAGCGGATGAAGAGTATCACCGAGTTCCCCCATCTGCTTCACTGCCAACGCGGTCATTTCATTGAAGGGACAATATTACCAGAGCTGGAACTTTCATGGGGGTAAGAGGGTAAACAGCTGGCCTTTGTGGAGTCGAAGATGCTTCATTGGCCAGACAGTAAGGCCTCCTCTAGATGACTGGAGATAGCATCCTCACCCCATTTTGCACTCTCCGTAAAAGGAAAGTCGATGAGACCAACTCCCAGAATCTTGCGATTGATGGCATCACTCCGAGCCACAGTATCATCTGGTGTGATAATCCGACGCAGATTGTAGAGAAGTGTGCAGCCTGGTGTGAAAGATCTGAACACCGACGATCGGTATGAACATACTCCGCGTCCCGGCTTGATTGACGATGATAGCGCCGCCTCCAGGACAACTCCGATAAGTAGCAGCTCGCTGATGCCCAGACATTTGGGATGAGACGACTGGTGGGTGTGCGTTCAATTACTCCTCGACAAAGATGGCCATGGCTCTTCGGAGTAGTTCAAACCGCTCGTTGAGTCGATCAATGTTCTTGTTGACATCTACGATATCTTGAGCAACCTCCAGAAACTGGTCGGCGGAGTCATACCCGGCATAACGCACAAGTTCGGCCAGGGCTTCGTGCAGCTTAGAGAACTCTTTTGACAGGTTCTCTACGTGTTGTTTCAGCTCGTTAAACTTCCCCTTATCAATCGTAGTATCGGTCTCCAGCTCCTCTACACTTGCTATGATAGAATCAAAACTCCCTTTTAAGGTCTCGATCTCCTGTGAAAGTTGATTTATGATCTTTTCGTGTGTCTGAATCTCAGAGATTTCACCATCTATACGGGCGATTTCACGCTCCTGTTCGGCCTGATAGGCCTGGAACTCTTCAGTTGTCACACCAGTAGCACATGAAATGAGTCCAACGAGAGCCGCTAATGACAACACAGCAACTACTGTCACTTTTTTCATGGGTCCCCCTTCTCTGACGCAATGCATCGTCTCTATAATAGCACAACTAAACTACCGGTCACAATATTGGAACCATAACATAGCAAATAAGTTTAAAAACAATATAAATTTATCCGTTGTCTATCGGTAGAAGCTGCATTATATTTACATATAGAATTATTAATGGAGATATACGATATGAAGACAGTAAAAGAAATTCTTGAGAAGAAAGGCAGTGAGATCATCAGTGTGGGAGTTGAGGACGCGGTGGCTAAGGCGGTCCTCAAATTGACTCAGCACAAGATAGGGGCTGTCCTGGTCCTTGATGATACTAAGAAGATCAAGGGAATCCTATCTGAGCGTGATATAATCAGGCATTTTGCCGGCAGGACCAACATCGATATGACCATTGATGTGACGAAGGTAATGACCAAAGAGGTTACCTGCGTGAAGCCGGACCAGAGCCCGGATGCATGCATGCAGCTGATGACCTCCGGCAGGTTCCGTCACCTTCCCGTTGTCGATAACGAAGAACTTGTAGGTCTTGTTTCTATCGGTGATATTGTCAAGGCTGTCATGACAGACAAGGAACTGAAAATTGGTGAGCTGGAGTATTTCATCTCCAACACTTACTAGGACAAACATGTTTCACATCAAGCATATTTCTCTGGTATAAGTTAGAATAAGCGGGTTGCAGCAAGAATTCTGCAACCCGTTTTCACATTATAGGTATAGGTAACGATTTGGAATATATCAGGAAGTTAAGAAGAAATACTACAATCTGTGCCACGTGCCCATTTTATTGATATCAATTTTCCTGTTAAAGGAAAGCAATTACTAACGGCAAAACAGATGAATAGATTCGGGCTGGGCGGATTTGAACCGCCGACCCCGTGTCCCCCAGACACGTACGCTAAACCACTGCGCTACAGCCCGAAATTGTTGCTATGCAACGAAGGAAAAATTATCACACCCGCATGAAAGTGTCAACTAAAGTCCACGACCCCGACTGTAGCGACGGGGCCGTGATAGTGCTAGGTTCGTACTTTCTCACGTACCTCATAATGGGTGTGAAGGAGTTTGTGAGAACGCTTTCCAAGCGGTTTTTTGAGATACTCCTTATACAGGGCTTGGACGGCAGGATTTTCATGTGATTCCCGTATCTCCTTCCCTTCGTCCTCTTGATAAATAGCGGCAATTCTCGCTTCACGCACTTCGTTTGTAGTGAAACGCGGTTGTCCGCCGCCTCCGATGCATCCGCCAGGGCAGGTCATAATCTCGACAAAATGAAATTCATCAGGATTCTCTCGGATGCGTTCGGTGAGCTTTGCTGCATTCCCGAGTCCATGAGCTACTGCAACCTTTACTTCTACTCCCTCGAGGAAGGACCACTGTTCAACAGTATTTTTCAAGACAACCGATGCTGTCTTTATCCCTTCCAGTCCAGCAAGCGGTTTGATGTGAAGATCCTTTGACGGCAGGCTCTTCCCAGTCGTCAGGGCATGTACCGTCCTGAGAGCTGCCTCCATAACGCCGCCGGTGTTGGCAAAAATATCTGCTGCGCCGGTCGATATACCCAGCGGGTCGTCCATAGTTCCTTCAGGCAGCCTGTCAAAATCGATGCCTGAAAGCGTAATCAAATCCCCAAGCTCACGGGTAGTCAAAACATAATCCACATCCTGGAATCCGCTTGCATTCATTTCCGGTCTGGCAGCTTCAAATTTTTTGGCTGTGCAGGGCATAACAGAGACGACCACCATATTTTCTGGATCTACATCAGCTTTTTGCGCGTAGTAGGTCTTTGCAAGCGCCCCGAACATCTGCTGGGGAGACTTGCATGAGGATATATTCTCCAGCATGTCGGGGAAGAAATACTCAGCGTACTGAATCCAACCAGGTGAACAACTGGTGAACTGGGGCAGCGGAACATGTTTCTTTTTCAGGAAGAACTTATCCTTAAGCCGTGAAAGCAGTTCTGTTCCCTCCTCGACAATAGTCAGATCTGCGGTGAAGTCGGTGTCGAATACTGCGTCAAATCCCAGCTCCCTGAGGGAGGAGACCATTTTTCCGGTAACAAGGGTGCCTACCGGATACCCGAAACACTCACCCAGTGCTGCACGGATGGCCGGTGCTGTCTGCACGACCACATGTTTTTTCGGATCGTCGAGCGCGTTAAGAACCTGCTCAATATGACTAGTCTCAAGAATGGCACCAACAGGACAGACTGCCGAGCATTGACCGCACTGTACACACGCCACAGAGTCGAGAGGGGAAGAGAAAGCAGGGCTGATTGTTGTCTGGAACCCTCTGTACTGCGGGAATATGACGCCTACCTGTTGGATATCGTTACATACCTGGACGCATCGGCGGCACTTAATGCATTTACCTGCATCACGAAAAATAGCCGGGGTTGATTCATCCAGGAAGTCATCGGTTTCTTCCCCCTCGTAGCGGTTTTCCCGGATACCTAGCTCTCGGGCTAGTTCTTTCAGTTCACAGTCATTACTGCGGATGCAGGTTTGGCAGTCCCCCACGTGTTCGCTGAGCAGCAATTCCACCACGGTCTTGCGGGCTTCTCTGACTCGCTTGGAGTTCGTATGTATAACCATGTTGTCACGGATTGGTGTTGAGCAGGCTGCCATCAAGTTGGCAGCACCTTCCACTTCAACAACGCATACGCGACAAGAAGCTGCCGGGGAAAGTCCTTCAAGGTAGCAGAGAGTCGGTATGTGTATTCCCAATCTGTTCGCGGCCTCAAGGATAGTAGAGCTCAGAGGAGCCTCGGCTGTCTTTCCGTTAATTGTTATTTTATGCATGAGTTTCCTCCTTGTCTTCTTCCCGAATGTGCTTTCCATAATCACACCGGAGACATCGTATTGCCTGAGCTTTGGTTACTGACTCACACCAGGGCCTTTCAACTTCTTCAAAGTTGGCCCTCCGCCGTTCAATGGGCACCTGGTTGATTTCTGCTCGAGGCTCATTACTTGGTTCGGCATCAGGATCAAAAGCAGTCTCAATTATCTTCTCATACCGCCAGAAAGCGTGGTTTTCACCGGTGAGCATCTGGTCTATACCGACAGCTGCCCGTTCTCCCGCTGCAATTGCTTCAACTACCGAGGCTGGTCCATCACTGCAGTCTCCTCCGGCAAATACAGAGCGTATAGAAGTTGCCCCGTCCACAGGACTACTGGCAATAAAACCCTTACTGTTAAGCTGTATGTCAGTCTCACCGAGCAGTTCACGGAGGTCTAGCCGCTGCCCGATAGCCATGATAACCTGATCGGCTTTCAGAGTGATCGGCTCATCACTGAGGGCCTTCGGTCTGCGCCGTCCTGAGGCATCGAATTCTCCCAAACTCATTCGCAGACATTTCAGTCCGTTCACATGTCCGGAGGAGTCCTTCTTGATCTCAACCGGCTGAGTGAGGGATGAAATTGTAACTCCCTCCTGGAGAGCTTCTGCTACTTCCTCGGCATAGGCCGGCATCTCCTCCTGGCTTCGCCGATAAACTATTTCTACCGCTTCAGCTCCCAGTCTCAGCGCAGTGCGGGCTGCGTCGATGGCCGCATTTCCGCCTCCAATGACGATGACGCGTTTTCCGACCTCTGCCGAGCCACGTACGTTGTAGCGCTGCAAGAAGGGGACGGACTGAATGACACCCTCGGCATCTTCCCCGGGAAGCCCCATGGAAAGGGAATCCGGTGCTCCCAGCCCGAGGAACACTGCATCGGTGTGGGCATCATTAAGAAGGCTTTCAAGGGTATAATCTCTGCCCATTCGTTGTTCTGTGATTATGTCTACGCCCATTCGTTCGATCATGCGGATTTCTTGGGCAACCGTTTCACGTGGCAGTCTGTAGGCAGGAATTGTTTGTATCAGCATTCCACCCGGACGAACTGAAGCTTCCAAAATGGTTGGTCGGTAACCCAGTCGAGCAAGAAAATAGGCACAGGACAGACCTGCAGGCCCAGCTCCGACTATGGTAATATTGCGTCTTGCATTGACCTCGCTTTCTCGCACTTCGGGTACCTGGAAGGTGACTTCCTGATCCACCATAAAACGCTTGATATTCCGGATTGCTACCGGCTGGTCGATACTGGTCCTTCGGCATTTATCCTCGCATGTATGAAAGCACACTCTGGCGCAGATAGAGGCGAGAGGATTGCGTTCGCGGTGAAGTTTAAGCGCCTCCGCATATCGTCCTTCAGCACTCAGGGCGACAAACCCCGGCACATCGACGCGTGCAGGACATGCGCTCTGGCAGGGAGCTCTGACAAGTCCGGGGCAAACTCCGGCTTCACAGTGTTTATCCCTGATGTGGGCTTCATACTCATCTCTGAAATGGCGAATTGTGGACAAAACAGGATTCGGAGCGGTCTGTCCCAAGCCGCATAGAGCAGTCTGCCTTATCTGGCTACCTAGTTCTTCGAGTTTTTCAATATCTCCTTGAACGCCCTCACCATTACAGATGCGGGTGAGTATCTCAAGCATTCGTTTTGTTCCCACTCGGCAGGGTACACATTTACCACAGGATTCCTCCTGAATGAATTCAAGAAAATAGCGGGCAACATCTACCATGCAGGAGGTGTCATCCAGTACAATCAAACCGCCTGAACCAATAATAGCTCCAAGTTCCTTCAGACTCTCATAATCAAGTGGTACACCCAGATGCTGCTTGGGAATACAACCGCCTGAGGGCCCTCCGATCTGGGCGGCCTTAAAGGGTCTTCCGAGTTTTATGCCCCCTCCGACAGTAAAGATCAGATCTCCTAAAGGAGTGCCAATTGGAATTTCCACAAGCCCCGTTGTTCTCACTGCACCGGCAAGGGCAAATACTTTTGTTCCCTTACTGTGCTCTGAACCAAATCCGCTGTACCACTGTGCTCCCTGATCAATAATGGGAGGAATATTGGCATACGTTTCAACATTGTTCAGCAGAGTAGGGCTTCCCCACAACCCCTGTTGTGCAGGGAACGGCGGCCGGGGTCTCGGCTCTCCCCGTTTCCCTTCAATGGAGTTGATCAGAGCAGTCTCTTCTCCGCAGACAAACGCCCCGGAACCCATCCGTATTTCCAGATCGAAAGAGAACCCTGATCCCAGGATATTCTCTCCTAGCAAACCGTATGACCGGGCATCTTCGATTGCCCGCTGCAGTCTGGCAACCGCTAGAGGATACTCGGCACGGACATAGACATATCCCTGCTGTGCTCCAATTGTCAGGGCGGCGATTGCCATTCCCTCGATAACACTGTGGGGATCTCCTTCAAGTACACTGCGATCCATAAACGCGCCCGGGTCACCCTCATCAGCGTTACATAACACAAATTTTTCCTTACCGGCTGACTCGCTGGCAAATTTCCACTTCAGCCATGTGGGAAAACCCGCTCCGCCGCGGCCTTTCAGACCGGCTGTCTTCAGTTGATCAATGACAGCATCACTGCTGTCCTCGGAGAGCACTTTTGCTAGACCCCGGTAACCGCGACGACCGATGTAGTCGGTAATGTCAAGCGGATCAACAACACCGCAGTTTCGGAGCACTATTTTTTGCTGCGGGGAGAGAAATGCAGCTTCAGTTTCATTATGAAGGATTTTAACCGGATGGTCGTCTGTCATGAGCAGCTCTTCGACCGGTGTTCCGCCTTTGAGATGTTCTGTGGTTATCTTTTCTACCTGATTAACCGTGACATGTTGGTACACAATTTTTTCGGGCATGATCTTTACAACGGGTCCCTTCGAACAGGGGCCCATACATCCAGTCCCAATGACGGGTATATCAAGATGGTAATGTTCAATTGCGGATTTAAAAGCCTTCTCGATTTCAAGGGAACCGGAGGCAATGCATCCACCTCCGGTACATACAAGTACCTGGTGCTGCTTTTGGTGGCGCTCTTTGTCTGCAGTGATTTGGTCGGCTTGTTTGTTAAAAGTATGAATAACGTCCCTAGTTCTCATCTGGACCTCCCTCCTTGCGTTCAGCTTCCGTACGATACGGCTCTAGCAGTTCATGAATCTTATTGGGTTTGACCCGCTGGTGGACGTCGTCATTGATCATGACAACCGGAGCGAGACCACAGGCGCCAAAACAGCGTCCGATTTCCAGAGAGAATACTCTGTCCTCAGTGGTCTCTCCCACCTTAATATTGAGTTCACGGGAGATGGCCTCAAGAACTTCTTTGCCACCTCGAACGTAGCAGGCTGTCCCCAGGCACACGCGAACCATATACAGGCCTTTGGGAACCGTCGAGAAGAAGGAGTAAAACGTGACTACACCGGTGATTTCACTGTAGGGAATGCGCATCTTCTCGCTGATATGAATGAGGATATCCTGAGGCAGATACCCGAGGAAGTTCTGAACTGATTGCAGGACCGGTATAAGAGCTCCTCGCTTTCCCTCATATTGCTTGATGATATCATCGATTACTGGGATGATCTGTTTTGAGTCAAACTCATTGTCCGCGTCGAGTGCTGGTTCTTTGTTTTTGAGTTCAAGAATTTCTGCCATTGGTAACCCCTCCAAGTAGCTGATAACAGATATCTGCTTCTATTCAGAGGAGGTTGGTGAAAGGCTCAGATGCTGTACTACTACTGCTGTATAGAAGCAGATATTGTTTCATGCATGCTTTAACTTCCCGAAGGATTATATACTAGGATTATAGCCTATTATATAGATCATTCAGGTACTTTATGAGAAATGATAACATATATATTTAATATATCAACAAAATAATGTGAAAAATAAGATATAAATAAACACATTAAGAATATAATACCATGTGATAGAGACTTATTATCTGGGTATTTATGGAGAAACTGTGCAACGAGAGGAGGTGGTTAGATGACTACAGTGACAACGTAACCGACGATCATGCCGAGTCCGATTCCTGCCATAACCTGGGGGTAGGTGTGTCCGAGGAGGGTTTTGAGGTTTTCTACCTGGAAGCCCTTTTCATAGATTTCAGATAGCAGTTGGCTCCATTCGTTCAGTAATTCAGCGTGCCTGCCTGCAGCTCGTCTGATACCAACAGCATCGTGAATGACCACGATTGCGAAGACCAGAGACAGGGCAAAATAGGTGTGGGATACACCGTAATCCAGGCCGATGCTAGTCGTTAAGGCTGTTACGGTTGCCGAGTGAGAGGAGGGCATTCCTCCGGTACTCAGAGCCTGTTCAATGGCAAATCTACCTTCGAGAAGCAGATTGAAGAGGATTTTGAGCAGCTGAGCTATAATAACTGCAATAAACGCAGCAACAAGTTGTTTGTTTGCCAGTAAAGCTTCCATTGCTCTGATTATATACGATTGCGTTAAAGAGTGTAAATGAGTATAACTCACATATGCAACGTGTACGCAATTTTCGCTCCCGGGTGCTATTCGGAGTCTCGTTTCTCGGACAGATGTCGATCGGTATAATAACTTTGGGACTGATCTTCTATATGCGCGACCGGTTTGGGCTGCGCCCACAGATCATCGGGTTGTTTGCTTCAGTGCATACGCTCTCCTATTTTTTAGGGTGCACGTTCGGGAAAGGACTCATTTCTTTACTCAAACCGCGGCAAGCTGTAGTAATCGCTGCCTTCGGAATGATGAGCTTTGGACTCCTTGTGGTTTCGGTTTCTCAGGTATGGTTAGCCTTCGTCTGTTACTTGCTCTATGGGCTGTCCACTGCTTTTTTCTGGCCGCCACTGATGGGATGGCTCACCCGCGGACTTGAAGGGAGAGAGCTCTCTAAAACGATTTCGAAGTTCAACCTCGCCTGGAGTTCTGGAATTATCCTTGCTCCCTATATGGCAGGACTGCTCACCGAGGAGCATATCCGATATCCAGCTTTTGCTGCCAGCTTGCTGTTTGCGGTCCTGGGGATTGGAGTTGTAGTTGCTACCTGGCTGGTTCCCGAGATAAAAGCTGCCCAGTCAAGCAAAACTATCCGTGAAAGCTCAACTGCAGTTGACCGCAGCACCCCCTTGCGCTTTGCCTGCTGGGCAGGGCTGTTTTCCTGCTATGTTGTCTTCGGTATAACTGTCAATATATTCCCCCTTTACGCCAGGGACATGTTGGGCTACAGCGAGAGTTTTATTGGCGGTATTCTTCTCGTGCGGGGGCTTTTAACGACCGTTGTGTTCGTCCTGCTGGGCAAAGGTGCCTGGTGGCACTTTCGTTCCTGGCAGATAGTGGTGCAGCAAATAGCCCTGGCCGGAGTGTGTCTGTTAGGTGCGTATGCAGCTTCTATCGGAACTCTGCTCGTCTTTTTCATTCTTTTTGGCATGCTGTTCGCCGGAATCTATACTAACAGTATATTTCACGGCGCAGCTGGTAGCCTCGATAGAGAGTCCCGCATGGCCACCCATGAGGCCATGCTGACCGCCGGAGTTATCGTCGGGGCGTCTTTAGGCGGTGTCATGTATGACCACACATCTTTTGCCACGCTGATGTTGAGCGCCGCTGCAGCCGCCCTGCTGGTTTTGGTGTTGCAACTGATTGTGATCCGTCTGGGGAGGCAACATTACTCAACTTGAAACAGGGGACTTATATACGGTACTATGCAGCATTCACGCTAGTGCGCACGATAAGTGTAATGAAGGAGAGCTATAGATGGGAAAAACACTGACATATAAGATATTATCGGAACATGTGGTAGAGGGTGAGCTGAAAGCCGGCAAACAGATTGCCCTGCGCATTGATCAGACGCTGACTCAGGATGCAACCGGGACCATGGCCTATCTGCAGTTTGAGGCGATGGGACTTGACCGGGCAAAAAACGAACTTGCTGTCAGTTACGTAGACCACAATACCATTCAAGTCGGATTTGAGAATGCTGATGATCACGCCTACTTGCAGTCCGTGGCGCAAAAATACGGAATTATATTCTCCAGACCCGGCAACGGCATCTGCCATCAGGTTCACCTCGAACGTTTCGGAATACCGGGAAAAACATTGCTTGGATCTGACTCTCATACTCCCACAGGAGGTGGTATCGGGATGATTGCCATGGGAGCCGGAGGGATTGATGTAGCGGTAGCTATGGGTGGAGGTCCTTTCTATATGACCGCACCGAAGGTGGTGAATATCCATCTCACCGGAAAACTGCGGCCATGGGTGACGGCCAAAGATGTCATTTTGAACGTGCTGAGCACCTTCGGGACGAAGGGCAACGTCGGGACAGTATTTGAGTACACGGGTCCTGGCGTAGAGCAGCTGAGCGTGCCAGAGCGTGCTACTATTACCAATATGGGAGCTGAATGCGGGGTGACAACCTCTATTTTCCCCAGTGATGAGGCTACGCGCGTGTTTATGGAAGCTCAGGGCAGAGGGGAGGACTGGAGAGAGCTCAAAGCCGATTTGGATGCCGAATACGATCAGAGCCTAGAACTGAATCTCTCAGAGGTGAAGCCCCTGACTGCCCAGCCCCATTCACCGGGGAATATCGCCCCTATTGCACAGCTGGCAGGCCGAAGGGTTGATCAGGTGCTCATTGGCTCATGTACCAATTCATCGTATCAGGATCTACGTACCGTTGCTGAAATTCTCGACGGACAGCATGTTGCTCCCCACGTCAGTCTGGGGATTGCTCCCGGTTCCCGGGAAGTATTGAACATGATCGCCCAGGAAGGGCATCTGGCAAAGCTTATTGCTGCCGGCGCACGTATACTCGAGAGTGCCTGCGGCTTCTGCATCGGTAACCATATGTCCCCGGGAACTGACGCAGTCTCCCTTCGGACCTCTAACCGGAATTTTGAAGGCCGTTCGGGGACAAAGTCAGCCCAGGTATACCTGGTGAGTCCTGAAGCGGCAGCTCTGGCTGCAATACGGGGAACCTTTGTGGATCCGCTTGAGGAGCAGGATATTGCCTACCCTGAAGTGGAAATGCCCACATCGTTCTACATCGACGACTCCATGTTTGTGTTTCCTCCGCAGGAGGGAGACTATGTTGAAGTCGTGCGCGGGCCGAATATCGGGGACCCCCCTGTCAACATACCGCTTCCGGGTGAGATACACGCCAAAGCTTCTATTAAGGTTGGAGATAAGATCACCACCGACCATATTATGCCGGCAGGGGCCAGGCTCAAGTACCGCTCAAATGTACCGGCTTACTCGGCTTTTGTGTTTGAACAGGTTGATCCGGATTTTCCCCAGCGCGCAGCTGCAAACCGGGATCGGGGCCTGCATAATATCATCGTTGCCGGAGAGTCCTATGGGCAGGGCTCAAGTAGAGAGCATGCAGCTTTATGCCCCATGTATCTTGGTGTGAAAGCGGTAGTAGCTCTCTCGATTGAGCGTATTCACATGGCAAATCTGTTTAACTTCGGGATTATTCCCTTCATCTTTGCCGATCCGGCTGATTATGGCAGAATTGAACAGGATGACGAGTTGAGAATTCCAAATCTGCACTCCCAGTTAGAGCAGGCCCAACACAGCGGACAGCCAGTTACCATGGAAAATATCACCCGGAAGCGGGATATACCTCTGGTTGCAGAATTCTCCCCAAGGCAGCTTGCCTTGCTGCGTGCAGGTGGACTATTAAATCTTACAAAACAGCAACAGGAGGAACAAACCACATGAAAGGAAGTACCATAGAACGAAAAAAAGGAGCACTGGCAGTCCCTGATTATCCGATTATCCCGTTCATTGAAGGGGACGGGATTGGACAAGACATCACTCCGGCTGCTCAGAGCATTGTCAATGCAGCCGTGAGGCGGGCGTACGGAAGTGATCGGGCCCTCGTCTGGAAAGAGATATATGCAGGCGGAAAGTCTGTTGAGACTTTCGGCGAAGGGGTCTGGCTTCCCGAAGAGACCCTTGAGGCAATCGAGGAGTATACCCTGGCGGTGAAAGGGCCACTGATGACGCCTGTCGGCAAGGGGATGCGCAGCTTGAATGTGACAATGCGTCAGAGGCTTGATCTCTTTGTCTGTCTTCGGCCGGTTCGTTGGTTTTCAGGGACTCCGTCCCCGCTGAAGCATCCTGAGCGTGTCGATATAGTGGTCTTCCGGGAGAATACCGAGGACATTTATGCAGGAATTGAGTGGGATGCTCAGACTCCGGAGGTCAGAAAAGTATTAGCTTTTCTGCAGGATGAGATGGGCGTGCATTCAATCCGCTTCCCCGAGAGTTCGAGTATCGGTATTAAACCGGTTTCTCGGGAGGGATCTGAACGCCTCGTGCGGGCAGCCATCCAGTATGCTATCGATGAAGACCGATCCTCAGTGACCCTGGTCCATAAGGCGAATATCATGAAATTCACCGAAGGAGGTTTTCGAGCCTGGGGCTATGAGGTGGCCGAACGCGAATTCGGGGCACGTAAAGAAGGCTCGGGTGCTTCCATGGTCTTTACCAATCCGCAGACTGGTAAACAGATCACTGTAAATGATTGCATTGCGGATGCGTTCCTTCAGAACATCCTGCTTCATCCGGAAGATTACGATGTAGTGGCTACACTCAATCTCAATGGTGATTACATCTCCGATGCTCTGGCCGCTGAGGTGGGAGGTATCGGGATTGCACCTGGCGCGAACATCAACTATGAGACTCAGACAGCACTGTTTGAGGCCACTCACGGTACTGCCCCTGATATCGCCGGGAAGGATCTGGCTAATCCTCTCTCTCTCGTGCTCTCCTGTGAGATGATGCTCCGTCACATCGGCTGGATAGAGGCCGCCGACGCGTTGATAACGGGTATTGAAGCTGCCATAGCCAGTAAACAGGTTACCGGGGACTTTGCCGCCCAGATGGAGGGTGCCAATCAGCTCTCCTGCAGTGCCTTTGCTGACCATATTGTCTCACTGATTGAACATACATAGAGGTTGGAAATTCTTCACCAATAACAAGGGGCTGCCCTCGGCAGCCCCTTGTTTAATCGTCAGGAAATACTAGTATGATCTTCAACGTTCCTCGATGGGAGTGACGCTTCGAACATCCGGGCCGGTGTACAGCTGTCGAGGGCGTCCGATCTTCTCATACGGATCATGGTTCCATTCCAGGTAGTGTGCAATCCAACCCGGCAGGCGTCCGAGGGCAAACATCACAGTAAACATGTTTGTCGGAATATTCATAGCTCTAAAGATCATCCCAGTGTAGAAATCCACATTCGGATAGAGGTTCCTCTCGACAAAGTAATCATCGTTGAGAGCCCGCTGTTCAAGGTCTGTAGCAATATCAAGCAACTTGTCAGACGCTCCCATATCATCGAGAACCTCGCGACATAGGTTACGGGCAATACGGGCTCGCGGATCATAGGTTTTGTAGACTCGATGGCCAAAGCCCATCAGTCTGAACGGATCATTTTTATCTTTGGCTTTTTCGATTGCCTGTTCGGGAGTGATTCCCTCGTCGGAAATTTTTTCCAGCATCTCGATAACTGCCTGGTTAGCCCCGCCGTGACGTGGTCCCCAGAGTGCGCAGATACCGGCTGTGACAGCTGCGTAGAGGTTTGCCTCTGAGCTTCCAATCAACCGGACAGCTGTAGTTGAGCAGTTCTGCTCGTGGTCGGCGTGCAGAATAAGCAATTTATTAATTGCCTTCACATGCAGCGGATTGGGAGTGTATTCGCGCACCGGCGAGTTAAACATCATATTGAGAAAGTTCGCGCAGTAGGAGTATTTGTAGCTGGGATTGACAAAATCAGCTCCCAGCATCTTGCGATAGGTAAAGGCTGCAATCGTCCGCAGCTTTGAAAGCAGGCGGGTCACAGTGAGGTCCATTTGTGTTTCGGGATCTTCTTCCAGATCTATCTCTGAATAGAAGGCCGACAAAGATGCTACCATGGCCGCCAGTATCGACATGGGATGAGCATTGTCGGGATACTTGCGAAAAAACTCGACCATATCCACGTGCAGCATCGAGTGCTGATTGAGCAACTCCTGATATTTATGGCGTTCCTTGACATTGGGAAGCACACCATGCACCAGAAGATAGGCGACTTCCACAAAATCACATTTTTCCACCAGTTCCTCAATCGGGTAGCCTCGATAGCGCAGAATGCCCTTTTCCCCGTCAAGATAGGTTATTGAGCTCTGGCAGGAGCCGGTATTCCCAAAACCGGGATCGTAGGTAATAAAGCCGGTCTCCTTTCTCAGGTTCCTGATATCCAGTGAGAGCCCCTTCATTGTATCTTCGAGCACAGGGACCTCACAGATTTTCTTCTCATCAATTATCATTGAAGCTTTTTTCATATACAGATATTCCTCCTTCAGACCCTGCAGGGAAAAGAGTCCACTACCCCAGTCAGGTTAATCAGTGTAAGCTGTGTTTGTCCGTTCGTTGTCGGAACTGTCGTCTAGTATGTGGTATCCTTCCGGAGTGATTACTCCCCTTGCTTATCGTAGACGGAAGGATGTTTCAACGGTTTGTCAAATTTCAGTTTGTAACTGAGCTCGCTTTATGTGTATAATCAGTGGCAGCTTCTTCACTGCGATTCATCTAATGTACAGGAGTTGCAGAGATTTTGCAAGGGCCATACCCTGCAAAGAAAGCTGTTAGAGGGGGTGACAATGGGTTCGGCTGCATGGAAATTGGCTTTTATCACTGGGGGGTCGAGCGGCATCGGGTTAGCCACCGCCAGGCAGCTGCTGGAGCAGGGAACTGATGTGGTGCTGCTGGCTCGCAGCCGGGATAGACTGGAGAAAGCAGCTGCAGAACTGGCTTTAACTGCTGCGGAGTCAAGGACGATTGGATTTTTTCAGGTAGATGTTAGTGATCCTGAGGCAGTTGAAGACATATCGCATAAAGCAGTTAAGCAGTATGGACGGCCCGATCTGCTTGTCAGCTGTGCCGGAATGGCCTATCCCGATCATTTCTTCCACATGCCCAAGGAGAAGATAACAGAGTCCATAGCAATTAATCTGACTGGAACCATGCTTTTTGTGCATTCACTGCTTCCAGTCATGAGGATGCCCGGTAATGTCATACTGGTCTCCTCAGTTGCCGGTTGTCTGGGGATGTACGGATACACAGCCTATAGTGCTTCCAAATTTGGCGTTATTGGTTTCGCCCAGTCTTTGCGCAATGAGCTGTCCGCTGAAGGCCTTAGTGTATCGGTTGTCTGTCCGCCGGATACCCAAACACCCCAGCTTGCGCAGGAGGCAGAGACAAAACCGCCTGAGACAGAGGCAATCAGCGGTTCGATTAAGCCGATGCGGCCTGAGAAAGTTGCTGCCCAGATGCTCTGTGGGGCAAGGCGGAGAACATTCATGGTGATACCGGGAACTGAAGCCAAACTAGTATGTACCATATCCCGTCTTTTCCCGGCTGTTGTCCGTTTGTTTCTTGACCGGACTGTCCGGTCTTCCCGACGCCGATTAGGTATTAAGAAAAGACTTCAGCTTTAGAGAGTCTGTCAAGAGCAAGAATTAAAGCCTGGGTCCCGTTTGTCCCATGACCTGATGCCTGGAGGGCAAGATAGAATTGATGTACCAGGGCCAGTCCGGGAAGGGCGATGTCAAGATTCTGAGCCTCCTCAAGGGCAATACCCATGTCTTTAACAAAGTGGTCAATCTGGAAGCCAGGATCAAAGTTCCCCTGTATAATGCGGGGAGCAAGATTGTCCAGGCTCCAGCAACCGGCAGCCCCCTTGCTGATAGTGCTCAGCATGGTTTCCATATCAAGATTTGCCTTGTAGCTGTACAAAAGGGCCTCACACATGCCTATCATCGTACCGGCAATAGTAATCTGGTTACTCATTTTCGTGTGCTGGCCTTTCCCGGCACTGCCTTCGTAGACAATGTTGGTCCCCATCAGTTCAAACAGGGGCTGTACCATATCGAAGGCCTCCTTCGTTCCCCCTGCCATGATCGACAGGCGTGCCTCTCTAGCCCCGACATCCCCGCCGGAAACCGGTGCATCGATAGCCTCTACACCTTTATTCTGGCATGCCTGAGCAATGTTCTCTGCCAAAGAAGGTTTGGTTGTTGTCATATCAACAACTATTGAGTTCTCTTGCACAGCAGAGATAACCCCGTTATCTCCAAAGTAGACGCGCTCAACATCCTCTGGATAGCCGATAATGGTGAAGATCACCTCAGCCCGGCGTGCAACTTCTCCCGGGGTATCTGCCCATTGAGCGCCGGAATCAAGCAGCGGTTTGGCTTTGGAGGCCGTGCGATTATGTACAACAGCCGTGTACCCGTTATCAATAAGATGCTGGCACATCCAGCGTCCCATAACTCCCGTCCCAATCCATCCAATAACTGTCTTTTGAGGGGTAATCTGCTTCATGTTCTCCTCCAACTAAATGATCTTCCTCCATGATATCCCTTTGATATGGCTATGAAAAGAGTGCAAAAAGGGAGCCTGCCTATGGCAGGAGGAGAGCATCTGGCAGTTGCCCGTTGCTACTCTTTGTGGATTTCCTTACGCCAGTTGTACGGACCGGTTTTTCGTAAGACCACATTATGGGCTTTCAGCCGAATACCGTTGATGTTGATAAAACCCTGGCAGTCTACCGGATTGTAACCACCTTCTACCTCCATGCTTGAGAGATCCTGGTTATAGAGTGAAGTGGGGGAGGTCCTGCCAATAGTCATCACATTTCCCTTGTACAGAGCGATCGTTACCTCTCCCGAGATGTCTTCCTGGCTTTTATAGATGGCACTGAGAATAAAATCCATCTCAGGCGAAAACCACAGACCGTTATAGATGAGTTCGGCAAACTTTGGAATGAACATGTCCCGCAGGTGCATGACCTCTTTGTCCATCGCTATCCCCTCAAGGTCACGATGTGCTTTCCAGAGAATGGTTCCGCCCGGGGTTTCGTAAACTCCACGAGATTTCACGCCGATGTACCGGTTTTCAACCATATCCAGCCGGCCGATTGCATTCTCGCCGCCAACTTTGTTTAGATAGAGAAAGAGTTCAAGCGGGTCAGTGAGAGAGATGCCTGCCTCCCTGTTTTCGACTTTCACAGGGACACCGTCATCAAATGTAATGGTGATGACAGTCTCCGTATCAGGAGCTTGTTGAGGGGAGACTGTGTGAGAGAAAACCTCTTCAGGACATCGAACAGCCGGATCTTCGAGAATCCCTGCTTCATGACTGATATGCAGGAGATTCTCATCCTCACTGTAGGGTTTTGCTTTGGAGGCTTTGATCGGGATATCATAGGCATCAGCATATGCGATGAGATCTGAACGTCCCTTGAACTGGTTTAAAAATTCAGGATCTTTCCACGGAGCGACAATTTTCACATCCGGCATGAGCGCATAAAAGCCGAATTCGAAACGAACCTGGTCGTTGCCCTTGCCGGTGGCTCCGTGTGAGACGTATTTTGTGCCCTCGGCCTTTGCAATGTCAATGTGACGTTTTGCAATCAACGGTCTGGCAATGGATGTTCCTAGCAGGTATCTGCCTTCATATACAGCATTACCCTGCATTGCGGGAAACACGTAGTCGGTTACCAGTTCTTTTTTCAGGTCTTCGACATACACTTTGGATGCACCGGTTGCGTAAGCTTTTTCCTCGATAGCTTTAAAATCTTCCTGCTGCCCGACATCGGCAACATAGGCGATAACGTCGAACCCTTTGTTATCCAGCCACTTTAAAATAACGGAAGTATCAAGGCCTCCGCTGTAAGCCAATACAATCTTTTCTTTTTTCATTTCTACTCTTGCCCCTTCGTGTATAGTTACGAACTGTATAAATCACATTCATTTGTAGTATTTACTGTATAAATATGCAAAATATGAAATAATGTCAATGTTTTTCCTATATTTATACAGAAAAAATTCCAAATTCTCTCGTGCCCAAGGGGTAACATGAGAGACATCTTGAATTGAGGCAGATAAGGAGGTTAATTAACCGGTACTGATTCGATGGTAATGGTATCAGGATTTCCTTGAGTGAGCACCGGTTGATCTTCGGGGCTTTCGTAGATGAGACGGTCTCCTTCGAAGGTTTTCATGCGCACAACATAGGTGTTAAACGTTCTGATATCGTCACTGTCATATCGCAGGGAAAACTGAATGGGAAATCGTTTTGGGTTTTTTATTATTTGTTTTGCAATGAGCTCATGATCGTCTTTCTCTCGAGAGAGTTCAAGAAGTTCCAGTTCAACCGAGATCTCACTTTTCAGTAGTAGCGACTGGCTCAGCTCTATAGATCCAGTTATGGGTAGATAGTTTCCCCGATTATCGGAGGAGGACCCGGATGTTGTAGCGCAGGCACTCAACATTACCAGGAATATTGCTGTTAAAGCTGCAAGGAGAGTAAGATTTCTCATGATTAGTAATTCTAACCTATCACTAAAAACTTTTATACACCTGTACAAAACATTGTAGGAAACCGTGTTTTCTCAGTTTTAATCACTTATTTTGATTGTAATAGTTTCAAATTTGCGTTACCATGCACCGATGACAGGAGGTACTGATTATGTCAAGGAAAGAAGCAGTATATGTACTCGAAAATCATGGAATTAAGCCCTCTTATCAGAGAATAAAAATATATGAATATCTCATATCAAAGAAGAACCATCCCACAGTAGAGATGATATACCGTGAGCTGGCTCCCCAGATACCGACGCTTTCAAAGACGACTGTCTACAACACGCTTAAGCTGTTTTACAGCGTAGATGTAGTTCAGAAAGTGACAATTGAGGAGAACGAAGTTCGCTTTGATGCTGACACGACCATTCATGGTCATTTTAAATGTCTCTCCTGCGGCAGCGTTTTTGACTTCCCGGTCAGAAAAGAGGAAATGAGCTTTGGTCTGCCTTCGGGATTCAGTGTGAAAGAGGAGCATGTGTACTGCACTGGGTACTGCAGCAGTTGCCAAAAACAGCAGGAAAGCGATGCGTTCCAGGCGGAAGATCAGCGCAAAAGTTCCTAGAAGACCATGCTACCGCTGATGATCACCCTCGGCCCCTCCTCGGGGCTGAGACCCTGAACATCTTCCGATTGTAGAGAAGAACCGCCAACCCACGAGTGAAGTATACGATGTGCTAATACTGCCGGCATTGTCACGGCAGCATCAAGCTGTGCAGTAAACAGGCGTAACCCTGCTCCAATGGATGCCCTGCCGGAATCTGGGTCAAACCACCCGTACATATTTCTCTCAAAATACTGCGAAAGCTCTCCCGGTACCGGCTGCTCGTAACCGCCTCTGAGGGTAGCCTGCGCATGTTTTGTGATGTTCAGCGCAAGTTCAGCACCAGCATGAAAAGTTCTCAGCTGTTCATCGCCTAGTCGATGGAGATCAGCTGCTAGAATGAATTCCAGAATCTCACGTTCCTCCCGGCTGCCGGTGGTCAGCGCAGCACCGATGTTTATACGTTCTTTGGCATACGAGAAACTTCTTCCGACTGTAGAGAGGGCTGAAAACGCCTCTCGGGTTATTGGAAGGTTGAAAGAAGACCCTAAGGAGAGGCCACCAAGGGAGAGCAATGCCCCAGAAGAGATCGAAAGGGCATGCTTTTTCGGTACCCCTCGAAAAAATTCCCCGGTGGTAAGATGCTGTCCCAGCTTGTCGGGATCATCGGTCTCGTAGGTTTCCATCAGCTCATCGCAGTACTCGTCATACGCTCCAAACTCAGGAACTGCTAGAGTTCTTCTGGCAGTGCGCTCATAACTGCCGCTGACCCCGAGTGAGAATAAACCCTCGGCATATGACCATCCGGTGCCGGCGGCTAGGAGCTCCTCTCGGGTAAACCGAAGCAGTCTTTCGTCCTCTGTTTCTCCTTCTTGCGGATTGCCCTCTACTGTGACGTTTTTTTCATAGTGGAGGCCGAAACCCGGAGTGACATAGGAGAAGGAGGGGACAAACTGCAAGTAGTTGACTTCGTCATGCAGAAGATTGAAGAAGGCAACCGCATCGTACCAGGAGCGGACCTCATCGATTACGAGGGGGTCATCAACATCGAATCCGATACTGTCCAAGACTGAATTAAACGTTTTATCCTTATTATCACCAGCAGGAACTGTTGGTGATCCATCATAGTAGATAGCATTGTTCTCATAATAAAGCTCGTAGGGAGAGACCCCGCCGAGTTCGGCAAGCACAGGGGGCTCGGCTCCGGCTATGGAAAAGGCGGGGTGAGCATATAGACCGGTAAAAAACAGCAGCTTCTCTTCGGTTATGTGGGCAAGTCCAGCTGGATTCATACGAATAGCAGAGGCATCGTCAGCAACCGCCGTGAAGGCTCCTCCCATCGACTTGAAGCGGACATCGTTCCCAACAAGTGACGGGGCTATAAACACAAGCAGACCAATGGCCAGGCCAGCTCTAATCAGGGCTCTCTTTACGTTCATATAGTGTTACTCCAAAACTCATCTCATATACACGATAACAGATTTATTGCCGTTTGTTTACACATTTCTCATATTTCTTTTCCAAAGACGGGGTTACCTGTAATAATGGTACACTACAACGGGGGGCGTTCTCTTGTTACGACTAGAAAGCTGAGTTACTATGATTCCCATGAACAAGAGATGGGTGCTGCTCACACTGTCGTTTCTCACCATCGCAGCCGCCGGGGTTGTCGCTGCTCATGAGGATGTACAGGCCCTCTACATCGACTCCTATCATCAGGGATATCCCTGGTCTGACGGAATAACTGAAGGGTTGATGAGCGTACTGACTGAGGAGAACATCTCTCTAGCAATTGAGCATCTTGATGCAAAGCGAAATGATTCACCCCAAGTGAGACAACGTTTTTATTCTCTGCTGGAGGAAAAGTACCGAGAGGCTCATCTGTCGGCGGTGATCGTCTCTGATGATCCGGCCTTCAACTTCGCCCTGCAATATCGTGGTGAACTTTTTGGAGATATCCCTCTCATATTCCTCGGGCTTAACCAGTTTGAGATGTCAGAAATAGAGCAAGAAGAAGCGATCTACGGGGTAGCCGATTCACCTGATCATGCCCGAACGCTCGAACTAGCAGCCAGGCTGCATCCCGGCTACAAAACTCTAGTCATTGCACATGATCAGACAGTCACCGGACTTGCTGATCGAGAACGTATCGAGCAGTACTTTGACCGGACGAAGCAGTTTGCTGACTATCAGATTCACTACATAACTGATGTAACAAAGAATGAACTTGCCAGCAGAGCTCGTGCTTTGCCCTCGGAGTCAATCATCCTCGCCCTGCATTTTGTGATCGATCAGGAGGGTGCGTATGTGGATCCTGATGAGTACATCTCCTTGCTTGACTCAGCTGGAGCACCGATTTATATCGTGAACGATCTGGGGCTTGGCAGTTCTCCAGCAGTCGGTGGTTATATTCGCAGCAGCGTGGAGGAGGGAAAACTGGCAGCTGAGTTAGCCCTTTCTGCTGTCAGAGGAACAGCTGACACAGTGCTTAACAACAGCGATAAAGAGTATATATTTAATTATGAGGCCCTTGAGCAGCATCAAATACCGGTCAAAGCGCTACCACCGGACAGCAGGCTGGTCAATCAACCCGAACGCATAGACCGACAGATGTTGTTTGGGCTGTTTGCGCTGGCTGTACTGTCTGCAGTTTTACTGGTTGTCCTGGGGCTGCTCATACATTCTCGGCGGCAGCTTAGGCAGCAGTCCCGGATGCTGCAGCGAGTGTTTGACTTGTTCCACCAGCCGGTTGCCGCTCTTTATTACGATGACAACTCTCCGATCTTTGCCAATCGTGCGATGGTGGAGCTAGTAGGGATTTCAGAGCAGACCCTCATCGAAATGGATAGAATTGATTTAAATGCCCTGCTAGTCGAAAAGCTGGGGTTGCTGCTACCAGAAGATGTGGACGACCAAGCGATACAGAGGCAGGAGTTAGCCCAGCTGCACGTAGCAGCCTGGCATTCAGGCAGCAGGCACTATTATCTCATCCAGAAAACACCCTTTCTGTGGAAGGAACGGCAGGCCCTTTTAACCACTTTGCTTGATGTAACTGAGCAGACAGAAGCTCAGGAACAGCTTCGGCAAACAGAAAAAATGCAGGTAGTTGGACAGCTTACCGGCGGAATAGCTCATGATTTTAACAATCAGCTTATGGCCATACTCGGATATGCCGAAATACTGAAACGCGAACTGACTGATAGCCGCCTGAAAAACTATGTTGAGTATATCATGATGGCCGCTGAGAACTCGGAAGCCCTTACCGGAAAGTTGCTTTCTTTCACGCGGAAAGAGCAGGTTGAGAAGCAACCCGTTTGCCTGAATGAGAGACTTCAGAATGTTGTCGGGCTGCTCAAACGCTCAGTTGACAGGGCCGTAAGTGTTCGCGTGAACCCGGTTGGGGGAAATATATGGATTCACGGAGAGGCAACAGCTATTGATAATGCCCTGCTGAATCTGGGGTTGAATGCAGCGGATGCGGTGAAAACCAGTGGTACGATCTCTTTTGTACTGTCTGTGGTGGACACGCTGCCCTCATTTCCGGTCACTCATTCCTTTTTGGATAACATACAGGGACCATATGCGCAGATTACCATACAGGACACTGGTTCAGGCATGTCTGAAGAGGTCCAGAGACAGATGTTTTCTCCCTTTTATACAACAAAAAAGGAGGGACATGGGACAGGCATGGGATTGGCCGCCGTGTTCCGGACGGTAAAACATCACCAGGGGGCTGTCCTGGTAAACTCTTCTGAAGGACACGGAAGTGAAATCGTACTCTGTTTTCCTCTGCTCAAGCAGGAGAAAATTACGAACACACAAGAACAAAAGAATCCATCGGGTACCGACTCCAGAGAAGCTTCACAGATTGAGAAAACGCAGGGACGTATTCTGGTTGTGGATGATGAGAGACTAGTCCGTTTTGTGATAACTAAAACTCTCAGGGATGCTGGCTATGATGTTGTGGCCGTAAAGAATGGGTTTGAGGCTGTTCAGACAGTTTCCCAAGAAGACCATTGGTTTGATCTCATTGTTCTGGATATGATTATGCCGGGCATGAACGGACACAGTACGTTTCAGGCCATACGTCATATCCGCCCCGAGATGGCGATTATGATGATCTCAGGGTACTCCGACATGGCGCAGGTGAAGGAATTGAAGGAGGCTGGCCTGGTTGCCTTCATTGAGAAGCCCTTTAACAGAGATGAATTGCTAGAAACTGTCAAAGAGTGTCTGACTTGCTGAACTCAATTTGTGCATTGGTAGGCAAGTACCAAAAAAATCGTTATAATTTCTCTCAGATTGTTGAAGAAAAACAAGGAGTTTTTTAATGGATAACAGAACATTAGCGAATGCATTGAGAGTACTGAGTATGGATGGGGTTCAAAAAGCCAACTCCGGACATCCTGGAGCCCCCATGGGAATGGCCGATATTGCTGAAGTGCTGTGGAGACGGACCTTGCGCCACAACCCGGCAAATCCCGACTGGTTTAACAGAGACCGGTTTGTGCTCTCGAACGGACATGGTTCCATGTTGATCTATTCTCTGCTGCATCTGACTGGATATGATCTACCGCTGGAAGAACTCAAACAGTTCCGTCAGCTTGATTCAAAGACGCCCGGGCATCCTGAGTATGGACTGACATCAGGAGTCGAGACCACAACCGGTCCTCTCGCCCAGGGGCTCGCTAACGCGGTGGGAATGGCAGTTGCCGAAAAGAACTTGGCTGCCCAGTTTAACAAAAAGGGCTATCCGATCGTAGATCACCGTACATACGCTTTTGTAGGTGACGGGTGTCTGATGGAGGGGCTCTCCCATGAAGTTGCTTCCCTTGCAGGACACTGGAAGCTTGGCAAACTTACCGTGTTCTATGATGACAACGGTATTTCAATCGACGGTGAGGTGAAAGACTGGTTTACAGACGACACTCCTTCACGTTTTGAAGCCTACGGATGGCATGTTATCCGCGATGTAGACGGACACAATGATGCAGCTGTTGAAAAAGCAATCAAAGAGGCTCAGAAGGAGAGTGATAAGCCGACGCTGATCTGTTGCAAGACTACCATTGGTTTCGGTTCACCGAACAAAGGTGGAAACGCCTCCGCGCACGGTGCTCCTCTGGGTGATGATGAAATCTCACAGGTGCGCAAACAACTCGGCTGGTCATATGAGGAACGTTTCTATGTTCCGGAGGACATATATGATGCTTGGAACTGCAAGGAGTCGGGGGCTTCCCAGGAAGAGGCCTGGAATGACTTATTCAGCAAGTATGAAAAGGCGTATCCTGAAGATGCCAAAGAACTCAAGCGGCGGCTTGCAGGCAACTTGCCGGCTGGTTGGGAGAAGCAGTTTGACAGTTTCATAGCTGCTCAACAACAGGAACAAACTAAGGTTGCCTCCAGGAAGGCCTCAAAAATGGTGCTCGACCAGCTTGGCCCAATGATCCCTGAACTGCTTGGCGGATCGGCTGACCTGGCGCCTTCCAACTTGACAAAATGGGACGGGGCAAAGCCGATATCTGCAACTGATTTCAGCGGCAATTATGTTCACTACGGTGTTCGTGAGTTCGGTATGTCTGCCATCATGAATGGTATTACACTGCACGGCGGCGTCCTGCCATATAGTGGAACCTTTTTGATCTTTATGGAGTATGCCCGTAACGCCGTACGGATGGCTTCCCTTATGGGGCTGCATGAGGTGTTTGTCTATACGCACGACTCAATCGGGGTCGGGGAGGACGGACCTACTCACCAGCCGGTGGAGCAGGCTGCTATGTTGCGGCTGACACCGAATCTTGACACGTGGAGACCAGCAGATGTTGTTGAGACAGCGGTTGCCTGGAAAGGCGCACTCAAGCGTACTGACGGACCCAGTGCCCTTATCCTCAGCAGGCAGGGGATTGCTCCCCAGGAACGGACTGACAAGCAGATTTCCGAAATTGAGAAGGGAGCCTACGTAGTGTGGGAAAGCGGCAAAAAGCCTGAGTTGATTATTATCGGAACAGGTTCTGAGCTTGAGCTGGCCGTTGAAGCTGCGAAAACGTTAGCAGAAGAGGGAAAGGCTGTTCGCGTTGTCTCCATGCCGTCACCGGAAGTATTTGAACGCCAGCCGGAATCCTATCGAGAGACAGTTCTGCCAAGTACGGTGCTCAAACGAGTAGCCGTTGAGGCTGGTATGGTAGACTACTGGTACAAGTATGTCGGTTTGAATGGAAAAGTTGTCGGCATGCGCAGTTTTGGAGCCTCTGCTCCTGGCGGTCAGCTGTACGAACACTTCGGCATTACAGCCGATGCGGTTTGTGAGGCAGCACGTTCAATAAACTAATAGACAACTTAATGGTTGCATAGAAAAGATACCACAGCAGGCCCGGGAGACTGACTTCCGGGCCTGCTGTGTATGCACTCTAGCGTTCGGCGGTGTGCAGGGCCATGTCTCCGAATCTAATCCAACCCTTCTTGCGCATATATTCACTGATAATAAGGGTGATCACTGCCGGCAACAGAAAATGGAGCAATACCATCGGCAGTAACGCAGAGGGCCCCATCACCTCCAACGTGGCAAACTGTCCCACAAGACCACTTGTGCCCATTCCGGCACCCACTTTGTTGTTTTCCAACTTGAACACCATGGTAGAGACAGGGCCCAGAACCGCTGATGCGATTGTGGGAGGTATCCAGATTTTCCAGTTTCGCACAATATTCGGGATCTGGAGCATCGAGGTGCCCAGTCCCTGACTGATAAGGCCCCCAATACGGTTTTCACGGTAGCTCGAAGTGGCAAAGCCGATCATCTGGCAGGCGCATCCCACCGTGGCCGCTCCGGCAGCCAACCCGCTGAGTCCCAGTGAAATAGCGATAGCAGCGCTGCTGATGGGGAGGGTGAGCATCATTCCCATGGTTACAGCGATCAGTATGCCCATCGGGAGCGGGTAAAGGGTTGTCAGATAGTTAATAAAAGACCCGATTGCCGCCATCATGGCAGCCACCGCAGGTCCGATAAAGACACCGACTGCAGATCCGACTGCTATTGTCAGTGCAGGAACGAGAATGATATCAACCTTGGTTCTCCCGGCAATAAGCTTGGAAAACTCTGCACCCGCCAAAGCGGCAGCAAGGGCTCCTACCGGCTCACCAATGGCGAGCGTTGCTGCAGCACCTGCCTGGGTTACGATCGTTCCGGCTCCCACCGCGCCGGTGATGATGGAAGCAAATATCGCCAGCGGGGAGGAATGGACGGCGAAGGCCACCCCGGCACCGATTGCAGGTCCCATCATGTACTGGGCAGCCTGCCCGAAATTGGCGAGAAGCTCAATGTGTGCGTAAATGCCGATCTGTTTGAGAATTAGTCCGATAATAAGGGAGGCAAACAGCCCCTGAGCCATTCCGTTTAACACTCGTATGATATATTCTTTGAATCTGTTGCCGCTTCCGATGGTACTCATACCTACTCCCCCTGATTGTTTGGTATACCATCATACAAAAAAATCGTCTATTGACAATACTGGGCCTGGTTACTTGCTGCGCTGTTTGCGCAGTAGCAGAAATTACGTTACACTGGATATTTACCAAGAAGCGGGTGAGTTTGCCTGCTTCTTGGGAGATGATGGAGACTGCTTTGGAATACAGCGATAAACGACAAACGACCGAGGCCGGCTCGTCTGCACCCTCACACGATAAGTTCATGAGTTCAATTTCTGTGGTGGTCCCCGTTCATAATGCCCAGAACACCCTGTATCAATTGCATGACAGATTGGTAGCTGTACTGGAAAGAGTGTGTCAATCCTGGGAGATTGTGTATGTTGATGATGGGAGCGTGGATGAATCTGTGGAATTGCTTGAGCAGCTCGCTCATAGTGACCGCCACGTCAGCGCCATATTACTGCCAACCAATGTCGGGCTGCACAAGGCTGCTTTCTGCGGAATAGCTTGCTGCCGTCTGGATTATATAGCAACAATTGATGATGATCTTTATTTTCGGCCTGAGGATATCGACTTATTGGCACGCGAGCTGATTGATTCCCGAAATGAGTGTGTGTATGGGGTTCCCTCTGAAAAGCGAAATAAAGGTGCTCTTGCGTTAAAAAGAACGCTCATTGCCCGGATAACCAAACTCCCGCCGGGAAGGGTCCCTATCAGCAGTTTCCGATTATTGGAGCGAGAGCTCGCCCAGCGCATTTTTTCCCGACGGTTGCCGAGAGAACAGCTGTCAGTGGAAATTCTTCTCAACACCCCTCGGGTGGGAATGGTGCCCGTTGAACCGGAAGAAGACCGAGCCAGGCCCTCCCGGCGTCCGTTAGCGGGCTTTTGGGGTATCATCCGCGCATACTCGCCGCTGGCCTCACTGTTTCGGCACCATCCCGGGTTTCCCGGATGGAGCGATGCCAGGATTATCTGCAGTGGTTCATCAACTCCTGAAGGCCGGGAATTTCTCACCTAAAAAGGGCTGCCGTCCCAAGAAGTGCGACAGCAGCCCTGCAGAAAACTATGCAGTGAAAGCAACAATAGCTTCAGGGGTGATGACCCTAAAGGTGAACGACTCGGTGAGAAAGAGGAATATGTCCTCAGATGTGTGGTGATGGTAGCCTATGGAAAAGTCCTGACCTAAAATAAGTTCTGTATCGCCACCCCTGTTTGCCAGCAGTACTGCGCCGGAAACAGCTTCAGATAAAATGACATTTCCCCCAAGCTGCTGTTCGACAATTGATTTCAACGTACCGCCCTGTGTCGGCCGGTTAAGGAATTTCCAGAGTTCGGGCTCTACGATCAGATCCGCTCCCCCGTTAACTCCAGCCTTTTGCATCTGCATCTGCCCATCGGCGACTGCGTTAATGATGCCCTCAGCGTCTTGCTTAAGCTTCGGAGCGGAGAAGGCTGCTGCCCCCTGTAGTCCGGTAATACTCCCGTCCTTGAATCCTGAGTAGACAGCCTGTTCCTCGAACTGCGCCATCTTGCGGGCGGCCTCTACTACTTCCTCAAGCTCTATGTCTTTAGCACCACGGGCAAGGTTGTCAAGCTCCCAGGTCTTCACCTTGAAGCTAATACGCGTCTCTGTAAGTGGCTGGAGCTGATACGTGCCGTACTGCACATCCTTCACTCCGTCGCTTTTTCCCAGTTTTAAACGTCCAAGATTTACACTGGTGTAGTCCAGACCCAGTGGTCCGGTTACATCAACACTCTTTCGTGCAGAGAGGTTGGTCTCAAGGGTTTCTTTTGCCGTTGAGTCAATCTCTTCCCAGCCTTCTGTGCTTATCGGTGCAAGTGTTCGTTTTAATAGGTCCATACTAGTCATTCTCCTTCAGGCTCCCGATACCAAGGTCTTGGGATCCTTCTGCTGATTCTGAGTCCCCTCCAGCACCGAGGAACTCCTCTTCTACTTCCTTAGCCCCTTCGTCGTAGAAGTTGTACTCTTCAGGCTCCAGTTCTTTCAGTAGACGCAAAAATTCTCCTGCATGCACTTTCTCTTCATCTGCGATGTCAATAAGTACATCCTGGGCCAGTTTGTTGTCGATTGATTCTGCTAGCTGCTGGTAGAGCTGAATTGCCTCGTACTCAGCGGAAACCATGAATCGGATGGCCCTCACTAGTTCCTCGTGGGTAAGTTTTCTGTCACTATTTTTCACGTTAAACGGTTGTCCAAAATCAGGCATTTGCTATCTCCTCCTTCAGTGTTATACCTACATAATTATGCTGATTCCACCAAGAGTCAAGCATCAACACTTTGCTGACCAGTGGAAAAGGGCAGGTAGGAACGCACAAATATAGAGTGTTTAACGTCAGAAATTAATTTGCCAAATCCCCCTTTTCAGCGGATAATACTTCTAACTTGGGGCTTGTGACTGGCTTCACAAGCTATATGAGGAGGAAAGAAGATGATGAGGCGACTTGGTGTGATGTTGGTAGTCGTACTGCTTTCAGGAGGGGCTTTGTTGTATGCAGAGGGCGTGGAGAATGTGTATGATCTTGTGGTTCCACACGAATATTCAAGTTTGGAGGTGTATGGCGGTCTCGGATCAGTCCCACTGAGCAGTCAGGGTGATAACCTTGCAGAGCTGCATCTTAATTTTACTCCGCCAGGCTCGATAGTTTTTGCTGCTCGGGGAGACGCTGAATATAATTATGTGCATCAAACTCTGACGGAGCTGCTGGATATAGAGGCTGAAGCACAACTTCGGCTTGCCTCAACATCTTTTCTTTCTTTGGATGGCGATGCAGACTATGAAAGTCACACGCTCGAGTTCAGCGGTATGGACGGTTTTTATACCGCAGGTGGAGAGGTAGCATTTAGGCCCTCAATACCGAGCGGATGGTTTTCACCGGTATTTCGGCTTGCGCCCTATGGCGGTGTTGGAATTGGAAGGATCTATTCCATTGAAATTGTGCGGGCAATTGAGCTGATGCTGGGGCATCTGGGCGTAGAGCCGACTGAGGAGCGCATACGGGCTGCTGCAGAGGTCATGTACACGAGTTTTTCACGGAAGAATAAATATACTGATAACACACAAGAAAACTACGTGGCCTATTATACTGAACTGGCCGAGGCCCTTGGTGTTTCTGACCGGATAGTGGATGTGATTCACCTCAATTACTCCCAGGAGTACGCCTTTGAAGTGGCTCGTTTTCGTAACTTTTCCTACGGCTGGCAGGCGAGGGCCCTGTTGCAACCGAGACTCAATGTGTACTCAAATTCTACCTCCTCGTTTCGTCTAGATACGATCATTGACGGTGCATATGCGGATTTTACGATGGATGATCAGCTCTACTACCGCGGCGATGGAAGTATGACCCTCGGTGTTGGAACAGGCGGAACATCTTTTGATGTGACTCTTAGGGGGAGGACTGCCTATCTTCCCGAGAATCCGCGCTGGTGGGTTGCAGGAGAGGCTGACCTTGGATTATCAACTGGCAGAACACCCTTAATACGTCTGGATATTCTCTCAGAGGGGTACTACCTGTTAGAACCGAATTTTACTGTCTATGGTGGAGTATCTGTTGTTCAGAATTTTACAGATATGTATCTTTATGCAGGCGGTAGATACCGCATATGGTAGCATGAACAGACTGCTTTTGTGAGCTGAACGTTCCTTAGAGAAACAGCCTATCCTGGCACTCGGGCTAGGCTGCTTCTCTCAGGCGGTCTGACAGTTTCTCACTTCTAATACTTTCCTTTTTTATCCTGATTGGATATGCTGCTATGGTATTAGGAGCATATGCTATGTTTTTGATTGACTATCCCTATGTATCTGAATACCTGATCCGGACTCTTGAGCGGAATCAGTATCCAGTGCTTCGAACCCCCGAGGCTGAAGAGTTATTAGCAGGTCGCTGTGTGTGGTTTCTCTCCCGGGGTGAGGCTGAACAGCGTCTGAGAGATAACCCTCTGCAGCCGATATACTCTAACGCTGAGAATGCCCTGTCACATCTAAGCGGTTGGGAATCTTGGCTTCCGGGCGCCGCTTCAGCGATCTTCGGCAAAGATAAAGCTGCCTATCGTGAGCATACCAGCCATATCTACCCCCATTTTTTCTTTACCCGAATACCTCTGTCTCAGCTGGAGGAGGCCGAACATCTCGATCTTCCCTATCCCTGTGTCATCAAACCGTCAGTCGGCTTTTTCAGTCTGGGTGTACACGTGGTGGAGCACCGGGATATGTGGCCGGAGGTGTGCGGCCAAATCAGGGGCGAACAGAAACTGATTGAACACTCTTATCCGTCCTCAGTGGTCAGTTCGGCAGAGTTTATTATTGAACAGGCTATTGACGGGGAAGAATATGCTGTAGATGCATATTACGATGAGGCCGGAGAACCGGTTATTCTCGGTATATTCAAGCATCTTTTTTCTTCTGCCAGCGATGTCAGCGACAGGGTGTATGTGACCTCCCGGACTCTGCGTCGGCAGATGCACGAGAGGTGCTTATCGACGCTTAAAGCTCTCAATAGCGAGCACAGCCAGAGGCTCTTCCCGTTTCATGCTGAGCTGCGAGACTCTCAGGAGCACGGAATGATACCGATAGAGATTAACCCGCTGCGTTTTGGAGGTTGGTGTACAACTGCGGATATTAACGCGTTTGCAACTGGAATTCAGCAGTATGAAGCGTTCATGAGTCAACAAAAGCCGGATATTCTCCAAGGACCGCCAGGTGCTGAGGATGACCATTTCAGTGTAATCGTTCTTGACAACACTACCGGATATGCAGCTGAGGATATTGCCGAGTTTGCCCCCGGGGCGTTATTCAGGGGGCAAAGCACCCTGTTGGAGTTCAGGCCGGTCGATGTAGCCCGGCATGGAGTGTTCGGATTTGCCTTTGTGCAAACGCCTCCTGGAGCCGCAGACGAGCTGAACATGCTGCTGCATCACAATCTGCGTTCCTGTGTTACACTGGGGTAGAGACCATTGTTTTCGTGGGGGTGCAATGGCATACTTGAACACAGTTATGTTTTGCAACCCGGGAATTGGGTTACCAGAAGGAGGAACCTGTGATGGACTTGAATACAAAACTCTACAAGCATATGCAGTCTGAGGCTTCCCATGCGGTAATTTCTCAGCTCCATCTGGGACTGGGGTACTCAGCGCTGACACTTGAGGACGGCCGGTGTGGTCTGTGCAGTACATGGATTGACGGAAAGGCGAGTTGTACGCTGTTCAAGGAGTCCTTTGAAGTTGAGGGAAGCCGTGCAGATGTGCTTCTCGAGAAGCTCTCGTCCCAGAACACGATCACTAGGACAGCAGTCATTGCCCTGATAAATGCGCTCAACTATCGGTATGCTGAGGCCTGCGAAGATGACCCCGGAACACTGTTTGACGATCTTGGCCTTATTTCCGGCAGCAGCTGTGCGATGGTCGGTTATTTCGGACCGGTTGTCAAACAGCTTGAGAGTGCCGGCATAACGGTCCATGCCTACGACATTGGAAAGGGAGTAGGCAGTAAAGACGAATTCTATCAATGGGTGAGACAGGATGCAGATGCAATGATCGTAACTGCAACCAGCCTGATCAATAACAGTATGGAGGATGTATTTGAGCAGCTGAAGGGAAGGGCACTTCCTGCTGTCGTGATGGGGCCTTCAACAATTATGATACCGGAGATCTATAGTGATTTTCCGGTAAAGGTGTTAGCCGGGACTGTTCCAGTGGACGTTGAAGGGGTCCTCAGGGCTGTACGCAACGGGAAGGGTACTCCGGTAATTCACCGGTATTCGCGGAAAGTCTACCATCGCTGCTGAGACGCGGCTATGTGTTGTGTCAGGCTGATATCTGTTTTATACTCACACTAGGAAGTGTAGAGTTTAGGAGATGATGTTATGAAATGGTATGCCTACGTTATCATGATTTTGCTGTGGGCGGTTGCTATCATTGTGCAGATTAGCTGGTCTTGGTGGTACCTGTTGGTACTGCTATTGGCTGTGAATGTGCTTGAATACCTGTTTGTCGGTCTATGGGTCGGTAAAAAAACGGGAACAAACCCCTGGGGGAATTTTCTTATGTGCCTGGTTTTCGGGTTTGTCTGGTGGCTTCCGCTTCGTAGAGCAGTCAGAGATGTAAAGAGGGAACGGAAAGCCACAGCCTCAGCCGAGAAGGTGAAGGCAGCACAGGAAAAGGCTCAGCGCAAGTCGCAAGGCGGTTCCTCAAAGCAGACCGATTCCGGGGAAGGGCGCGAGTAGGCGCCGAAAAGAAGACTAGAGAGGTCACCTAGTACGACCTTCCCAGTCTTGTTGCCTGGAACTATAAAAAAAGACATAGACACGGGATGTTGTGCAGGCGAATGGAGAAACACCGCGTGTGTAATGGCTTTTAGGATATCTTCAGGATCCAGGGAGGTAGGCCATGAATCACTCTCGCTCTATTGCACGAATACTGGCGGGGAACCCGACACGAGAGGGAGCTGGTGTGCATCTTCACCGGCTCTTCGGCTATCATGAAGTTCCCCTGTTTGACCCATTCTTACTCTTTGATGATTTCAGCTCTAATACCCCCGATGATTACTTGAAGGGGTTCCCTTGGCATCCTCATCGCGGTATTGAGACAATTACCTATGTGCTAGCCGGTGAGGTCGACCACGGAGACAGCCTGCAAAATCAGGGAACGATACAAAGCGGTGATGTCCAGTGGATGACCGCCGGGAGCGGTATTATCCATCAGGAAATGCCAAGGGGTGATGAATTCGGGAGGATGCATGGATTCCAGCTTTGGGCAAACCTGCCGGCTGATCAAAAGATGATGCAGCCCCGCTATCGTGATGTGACCAGTGAGCAGATTCCTGAGGTCAAACTGAATTCCGGTGCCACGGTACGGGTGATTGCCGGGCAATTGGAAGGCACTCAAGGCCCTGTTTCTGACGTGGTTATCCAGCCTGAATATTTCGACATACTGCTGCCGCCGCTTACAGAATACACTCATTCGGTTCCTTCCGGGTATACTGTTTTTGCCTACATAATCAATGGCCGTGCGTGGTTGGACCGTGAACTCCTTCCTCAGGGAGAGGCAGATAAAATACAGCGTGTGTATGTAGCCGAACCGGAGGGAGAGCGAGTGCCCGTGGAGGCAAAAAGTGTAGTACTCTTTTCAGACGACGGGGAACAAGTTCTGTTTTCCAGCGGTGAGAAACCGCTGCAGGTGCTGCTGATAGCTGGCAAACCAATAGGTGAGCCGGTGGCCTGGCACGGCCCGATCGTTATGAACACCCGTGACGAGATACGCACAGCAGTGCAGGAACTAGATGATGACACCTTCGTGAAGCACCGGGGTTAGAATTACCTACCAGCAGTCAGAACCGTTAATCCCAAGCGGGTAATCTTTTCCAGTTCTTGTTGGTTTGCCTGGGAATCAGTGATAATGGTATCAGCCTGCTTGATTTCCGCAATTTTGCTGAGGGCTGTCTTTCCAATCTTTGAATGATCCGCAAGCACTACTACACGATCAGAGCAGGAAATCATGCTCCTCTTGACGGCAGTTTCAGCGATATTGTGATCTGCAAGCCCCCCTTCGGCGGATACTGCTTTCACAGCCAGAAACAGGATATCAGCGTGAATAGAGGAGAAAAAATCCTCTGCCGGGCTCCCCGTCAAAGAACGTGAGGAGGCATTCATAACCCCTCCGGGAAGAATCAGGGTAATCTCTGGGATGTCCGCGAGTACATTGGCCGCGGCAAGTGATGGTGTAATCACTGTAATATGACGTTTGGCGGTGAGTTGGAGGGCTAGTTCTGCAGCTGTGGTTCCCGAGTCGATGATAATTGTTGATCCACTGTGAACCAATTCAGCTGCCCGGAGGGCTATGGAGTGTTTGTCACCATGGTACTGGTTGTGTCGTCTCGTGAAGGGGTTTGCGCGCTGCCGGTCCTCGGTTTTTGTCGCGCCCCCTTTGGTTCGCTGGCAGAGCCCTTGTCGTTCCAGTTCGATCAAGTCTCTCCTGACGGTGTTTTCGGAGACTCGGAGGCGAGTGGAGATCTCCCCCACCTTCACTGTTCCACGCTCTTCAAGAAGTTTTGTTATCTCTGCCAGGCGTTCGGGCTGCAATAGTTTTCCCTGCATATCCATGCCAACAGTATAACTGGCGATAACGCATTTGAAAAGCTGCAACAGGTTGGTGAAACATGTAAAATTTTGGTGTAAAATGGTTGTAAAGTGAGTTTCGTGGTGGTAACCTTGATACAATAACACGAAAAGGCGAGAAACAACGATGGAACAACGTGTCTATGCCCGTGGTGCATTGATCATGCTGCTCTTGCTGGTGACAGCTGCAGCCATTGCACAAGGAAACTTCGAGGCTCCCGGTGGTGATAACGAGCAGATGATAACCATTACCGACTCCCTGGGGCGGGTAGTAGATGTCCCCCGGGATGTCCAGCGGGTGATCTGCTCGGGAGCCGGGGCTCTTCGTCTGCTTGTCTATCTCCAGGCCTCTGAGATGGCAGTAGCCGTTGACGATATAGAGAGCTCAGCGAGTGAATACGAAGCGCGGCCATATGCCATTGCCCACCCGGAACTTTCCCGGCTGCCGGTATTTGGACAGTTTCGGGGGAACGACAATCCCGAGCTGATCTTAGGCCTTGACCCCGCACCCCAGGTGATTTTCAAGACATTTCCGGAGGCCGGTTACGATCCGGATGAACTGCAAAAGAAAACCGGGATACCGGTGGTAGCACTCTCCTACGGGAACCTAACCTACGGTAGAGATGATTTGTATGCGAGCTTGCGTCGCATGGGAACTGTGATCGGGCGGAGTGAGCGGTCAGAAGAAGTCGTTGATTTTATAGAAGAGACTATTGAAGATCTCGCGCACCGCAGTGAACAAGCTGATTCAAACCCACTATGCTATGTCGGGGGTGTGGCCTATCAGGGACCCCAGGGGATAACCGCTACAGAGCCTGCCTATCCCCCATTCTTGCTCCTGGGAGTCAGGCATGCTCCTTTCGACCCCCAGATTCCCCTGAGAGAGCAGCAGCATGCGCAGATTTCGAAAGAACAACTGCTTGCATGGGACCCTGATTACCTGTTTCTCGATACGGCTACCCTGCAGCTTGGCACAACTGAAAGCGCCTTGTATCAGCTCTCACATGATCCGGTTTTTACCCATCTTCAAGCAGTTCAAAGGGGCTCTGTATATGGTCTGCTCCCCTACAACTGGTATAGCCTGAACTATGGATCCGCTCTTGCTAATGCCTACTACGTGGGAAAGGTGCTCTATCCAAAACAGTTTTCCGATATTGATCCTGTCAAACGGGCTGACGAACTATATACGTTTTTGGTAGGTGAGGCCGTATTTGAACGCCTCAACAGCTCATTGGACCAGCTCGGATTTTCTACCATCCTGCTCGACAGGGAGGAGTTGCCTTGAATCAGATTCCATCTGACTACCGGCGGTATATGAGAGTCTCCACCCTGACGGTCTCGGGTCTCCTTCTGCTCCTGGCGAGCATTGCAGTTATTTCTGTGGCTGTAGGGGCTATCTCAATTCCGACCCCCAGGGTCTTCTCGATCCTGTTCTCGCCGGGAGGAACCACCAGAGAGCATGCAGTGGTAATGGGTATTCGGCTTCCTCAGGTGCTCACAGCTATCACAGCGGGGGGAGCTTTAGCTCTGGCCGGAGCGGTCATGCAGATTATCCTGCAAAATCCGTTGGGTTCACCGTTCACGTTGGGCATTTCCAATGCCGCCGCTTTTGGGGCGGCCTTTTGGGTGCTGTTTTATCACGCTGGTCTCAGTGCCACTTCCTGGGCAGTCTACGGTACTACTGCAGCTGCCTTTCTTTCCTCAATGGTAGCTGCAGCCGTGATTTTGCTGATCTCCCATGTAAAAAAATCTTCTCCGGAGGTCATGGTGCTTGCCGGGGTCGCCCTCTCATCGTTGTTTCAAGCCGGTACTATGCTCCTGCAATATTTTGCAGATGACGTACAGCTTTCAGCCATGGTCTTCTGGACCTTCGGTGACACTGCCCGGGCTGGCTGGGGAGAGCTGCGGATTATGGCGGCAGCTCTCGGACTGGTCGGGTTCTATTTTCTGTTCCACCGCTGGAGCTTGCACGCCATGCTTCTAGGGGATGAGACAGCCCGGGGGCTTGGCGTCCCGGTGACCCGGGTTCGCCTTGTCGGTATGGCCTGCGCCTCGCTTGTTACTGCAGTAACCATCGCCTTTGTCGGTGTAATCGGCTTTATCGGCCTGGCTGCCCCCCATATCACCCGCCGTCTGCTTGGGGATGGGAATCGGTGGTTTCTTGTCGGCACCATCGTTACGGGGTCGACACTGCTGGCAGCCTCAGATCTGGTAGCACGTTTAATTATCGCTCCGCGAGTACTGCCCGCAGCAATCGTTACGGCCTTCCTCGGGGCTCCAGTGTTTATCTACTTATTGGTCAGGGGGTATACACGTTGACTTTGCATGCAGAAGACCTCACCGTTGCGGTCTCAGCCCATACCATCCTCAAGCAGGTAAGTCTCAGCCTGGATACCCCCGGGATCACGGCAGTTCTCGGACCAAACGGAGCGGGCAAGACAACCTTGCTGAGGTGCCTGACAGGAATGCTCAAGCCGAACAGCGGTCAGGTGCTCCTCAATGGGAGAAGGATACACACCTATCATGCGCGGGAGACTGCACGGTATATTGCTTATGTGCCGCAGCGCTGCAGCAGCGGCAGTATTACGGTCTTCGATGCGGTAATGCTCGGCAGAATCCCGCATGTGAGATTTACTGCTTCGGGTAGGGATTATGCGGCAGTTGAGGCGGTGCTAAGCAGACTGCAACTGAAAGGTTTGGCGATGCGTCCCCTCAGTGCCCTTAGCGGGGGTGAGCTGCAGAAGGTATCAATCGCACGGGCTCTCGTGCAACGCACACCTATCTTGCTGCTTGATGAGCCCACTGCAGCTTTGGATTTACGAAATCAGATACACATTCTGGATATGCTTCAGGATATAGCAGCTGCAGAGCAGTTGCAGGTGCTCATTACCATGCACGATTTGAATACAGCGTTTCGCTACGCGGATCAATTTGTGTTTTTACGCTCGGGAGAGGTGATCTCAAGGGCAGTGGGGGAAGAGCTGACCACTGAGCTGATTGAGGCCGTGTACGATGTACCTGTGGAGCTGCAGTGGCATCAGGATCGTCCCATGGTGATACCAAACCGCTTACGGTGATAGAGGGAGTATACAATGGCATATATTGAAGAGATAGGAATCGTGCACAGTCGCTTCAACGAACCGGCTGATCCATTTGAAATGAAGACCCATGTAAGTACGATTGAAGTGTTCGAGGCTTATACTGACGGACTGTTTGACATCGAGTCCAACACCTATCTGCAGGTTCTCTTCCACTTTCACAAGTCGGAGTCTGTCCGGCTTAAGGGTCCGTGGTACTACGGCGATCAGAAGGGTGTGTTTGCCTGCCGCAGCCCGTATCGGCCTGGGGCAATCGGCCTTACGACAGTGGAACTGCTCTCGAGGGAAGGCAATGTCCTGACCGTTCGCGGGCTGGATGCGCTGAACCACTCGCCCGTGCTCGATATCAAGCCCTTTTCTGTGAATACTGACATGCCCAACCGACAGGAACTGGAAGCACAGGTTATCTTGCAGCATCCGCGTGCGGAGGCTGTCGGACTCATCAGGCAACGCCACTACAAGCAACTGTTAGTGAAGGCTGCAACGCTTCACGGTCATTTCTGTCCGGGCCTCGCGCTCGGCGTGGTTGCCGCGGTTGATGGCCTGCACGCACTGGCGAAGCTTGTCGATTGCTCGGTAGCACAGCTACTCGGATCCGAGGGATTGGAAGAGCTGGTTGCCATCATCGAGATTAACAGCTGTTTTGCTGACGGTATTCAGTTTGTCAGCGGGTGCACATTCGGCAATAATTCGCTGTTGTACAAGGATACGGGGAAAACGGCGGTTACATTTGCTTTGCGGGGAGGTCAGGGGATACGTATTGTGCAGCAGCTGACCGGGCCTGCATTGTTCGAACACTTTGATCCCGAGTATAGGAGGCTATTCGATGCGGTCATCTGTAATCAGCTGCGGGATACCGGACAGCTGAAGGCCTTCAAAGAGGCTTCCCGACAAGCGAGTCTCTCGCTTCTGGATATACCGTCAGGCAAGCTGTTTTCCATGCAGGACTCTCAAATGGAACTACCTGATTATGCTCCCATGCGAGCGACGTTGGTCTGCTCGACGTGCGGTGAATCGTTTATGGAGGGTAAAGAAGCATCTAGAGAGCCGCTTTTATGCAGAAGCTGTGCAGGGGTTGGAAGCTATGTGGTAGACGGTAGCGGAATCAGGGCTACTAGAGATAAATGAAGACATGAGGAGTAGAACATGAGTATATTACTATATGATCCTTTTGCTGGGATAAGTGGAGATATGCACATCGGAGCAATGGTCGATGCAGGTGTCCCCCCAGAGCACCTGATACATGCTCTGAAAACACTGAATCTTACTGGATGGAGACTCTCCTTTACGCAGGAACAGCGCAGTGGTATTACTGCTACGCGGGCGCATGTGGAAACTGACGATGAGCCTGCCAGGTATGAAACTGAATCTCACCACGGTGAACATCACCACCATGGCGACGATGGTGAGCATACGCATCACAAAAACCACAAGGCATCCCACCATCACCGCACTCTTACTGATATACTGGAAATTGTACATGCCAGCTCGCTTTCAGAGCAGGTTAAGCACCTGGCTGAGGCCATGTTTTCAAAAGTTGCCGAGGCTGAGGCAAAAGTGCACGGCAGGCGGATCGATGAGGTCCATTTCCATGAGGTTGGTGCCATAGATTCCATTATAGACATTGTTGCGGCAGCAGTTGCCATAGATTACCTTAAGCCTGAGAAAATTATCTCTTTTCCACCTCAGCTCGGCGGCGGGTATGTCCGTTGCGCCCATGGAACTATGCCGGTCCCCGCTCCCGCAACAGCAGAGATACTTCGCGGTATCCCGGTGCGGTCCGGGGCAGTCGACTTTGAAGCCACGACACCCACTGGAGCTGCCATACTGGCTGCGGTAGTTGATGAGTTTGTGACCCAAACCGATGTTGTGATACATACCATGGGCTACGGTGCCGGCAGTCGGGATGCAGAGGTTCCCAATGTGCTTCGTGTCTGTCTTGCCGAAGAGGGAACAGGCAGCACAGGCGAGGAGGTAATCAGGATGGAGACAGTTATTGATGATATGAATCCCGAACTCTTCGGGGCTGTATGTGAAAGACTGCGGGCAGCCGGGGCAAAAGATGTCTGGACAAGTGCAGTCAGCATGAAGAAAGGCAGACCCGGAACTCTTTTGAGCATGATGGCCTCCAGAAGCAAAGAGCAGGAACTGCAGGACCTCCTCTTTCGGGAGACAACTACAGCTGGGGTGCACAGTTGGGTAGTGGATCAAAGCGCCCTGGAGCGCGATTATATCGAGAAAGAGACAGCCTACGGCACTGTCAGGATTAAGCGATTCTACTGGAAGGGAGAAATGGTCACCCGGAAAGCGGAGTATGAGGATGTAAGGCGCCTTGCAGAAAAACACCACATCCCGCTGCGGCGTATGTACGAGGAGCTGGAACTATGAGTGAGCTTGATGAGGCACTAGGGCGGCTAAAAGAGTGGTTTGCCTCGGTAAAGCGGTGCGCGGTGGCTTTCTCCGGGGGAGTTGACAGCACCTTTCTCCTGGCGGCAATCAGAGAATATACTGACACGGAGGTAGTCGCCCTCACAGCGCTCACTGATTATATTCCGCGGTGGGAGCTAGCTGAGGCGAAAGAGATGACTGCGTTCTTAGGGGTTGAGCATCTGATCATGAGTTTACCTGTCCCTGAGGAAATACAGAATAACCCTGAAAGGCGGTGTTACCTGTGCAAGCATTCACTCTTTTCGGCGATGGCAGAGCGGGCCACACAAGAGGGCATTGATCTGCTTGCAGACGGGACAAACTCAGATGATGCCCATGATTATCGGCCGGGGATGCAGGCTCTGCGGGAACTGGATGTTAAAAGTCCATTGAAGGCATGTGGGTTTACTAAAAACCTGATCAGACAGGGATGCAGTGAACTGGGGCTGGAGACCACAGCAAATAAGCCAGCATATGCCTGTCTTCTCACGCGTCTGCCGCACGGCAGAACCTTTGATGCCAGTCTGCTTCGGAGGATTGAAGCTGCTGAACTGGTTCTTCATAGACTTGGTTTTCCGGCTGTCAGGGTTCGAGTGTACGAAAATATTGCGCGCATTGAACTGCCGAAGGAGCACATTGATCAGTTTATGGGATCACATATAACTGATGAGGTTGCCGGTAAACTGAAGGAATTGGGATTTTCCCGAGTTACCTTGGATTTGGATGGCTACCGGCAGGGCAGTATGAATGAGGGGGACACGTCAAATGGAGCGTCTTGAGGAGATTTTACGTAAGGTAAGTACTGGTGAATATGAGCAGACTGAAGCTGCCAAACAGATAGAGCGACTGTTTTTTACCGATATTGGTCACTCCGTGCTGGATGCCGACCGTCGCAGAAGAACCGGTCAGGGTGAGGTGGTCTACTGTGCCGGTAAGAGCACCGAGCAGGTACTAGATATTTTTGAGGCTCTCATACCGCAGGGAGAAAACATTCTGGGGACCCGTATGAGTCATGAGATGTATACACAGATAGAAGCGAAGTTCCCTTCGGGGGAATACCGGGAGGCTTCTGGTCTGTTTATGCTAAAGCAGCGAGAGCAGCCACCGGCAGGAAAGGGAACCATAGCTGTGGTCTCCGCTGGTACTTCGGATGCGTTTGTGGCTGAAGAAGCTGCTGAAACGGCTAAGTTCTACGGACATACCGTCTTGCAGTTCCAAGATGTGGGAGTGGCAGGCATTCACCGCCTCCTGCGAAGCCTTGAAGATATACGCAGTGCACGAGTTGTGATTGTTGTGGCAGGTATGGAGGGAGCTCTGGCAAGCGTGGTAGGCGGTCTCGTTGACGTCCCCGTGATAGCCGTACCCACGAGCGTGGGCTATGGGGCCAACTATCAGGGACTGTCAGCTCTTTTGGCAATGCTCAACAGCTGCTCCTCAGGTATATCAGTGGTAAACATCGATAACGGATTTGGTGCAGGATATCTGGGAGCGATGATTAACTCCCTCTAGCTACGGCATCCGCTCGCCACGGGCACTGACAAGGAGCTCGTACCATTGGTCACGGCTAAGTTCCACTTCACGTGCCTGCATACAGTTGCGTATTCGCAGAGGGTCTGTTGTGCCGATAACCGGTTCAATGCGGGCCGGATGTCTCATGACCCAGGCCAGGACCACTGCCTCGGGTGCTACATGAAGCTCACGGGCCATACGGGCAACCGTTTCCTGGGTGTGAGTAATTTCTGGTGAAACAGGGTCGGTGAGGGGTCTGCCAGTGTAGAGGCCTTTTGCCAGAGGACTCCATGCTTGCAGTGTTATATCGTTGAGCATGCAGTACTCCAGGGTTCCAATGGGGAAATCGGTTCCAGCCCCGCCGGGGTTATTAAACCCTACGAAGCTGCTGACAAACTGGTGTTTATGCAGACTCAGTTCCAGCTGATTTGCAACCACTCTGCGCCCGGTATACAGCCTGATCAACTCTATCTGGTCCCGGTTCATATTTGATACGCCAAGGGCTTTTATCAGCCGTTCTGAGAACAATTGATCGATAGCCCGGTACAGCTCGTCACGTTCGAGAAGAGGGTCGGGACGATGCAGCAGGAGAATATCAAGGTAGTCAGTCCCAAGTCGCTCCAGGATTTTTTTGATCTGGGTGGTGATGTGATCATAGGAGAAGTTGTACCTGGCACCGAAATCAGTCCCGGTTGTCTGGATGCCAACTTTTGATTGGAGGGTGAGGTCTTTTCGCAGTCCGGGATGTTCTTTTAGAAACTGCCCGAGTACAGCTTCCGATTTACCGTTTTGATAGATATCAGCGGTATCAAAAAAGTCTATACCGGATGCAAGTGCGGCCTCCAGGGCTTTTCTGCCCAAATCCATCTCGGCACCGGTCAACTGTGCCGGGGATTGACGATCCCCCAACCCCATCGTTCCATAAATAATCCGCTGTTTGTTCATGGCTGTCCCTCCTTGACGCGGTCAGTATAACACGGGCAGAGAGGTGCTTCCAACCTCTGCTCAGAGGTAAGTTGATACCTTCCGCCCTTTTGGCGCTGGTGCAGCAGTCGGGAAGGGTATACACTTTCAATAGATGGAATGTGTAACCGGTGTCTGAATCATGAGGTGCAGGAGGGGGGAATATGGTAGGAAAAAGCAGATTTCTAGCGGCCGTGGCAGTCTGTCTATGTCTTACGGCTGCCACACCCTTGTTTGCTCAGCAACCTAACTCAGAACCATTGGAAAAATCGTGGTCGGTAGGAGTCTCGGCGATATCACCAGCTCTTCCGGTGGCTGTAAAGGCTATTCTGGCCAGGGGCCAGTGGGCGCTCCAGTTTGAGGCAAACTACTTCTACCTCTGGGCAGTTGCCAGGGTGGATGGGAGAAGGACTATCAGGAGCTTCAAACGGACTGATGTGTATGCATTTGCTGGATTAACAGGGCTTTACTTTGCTGAGGACAATGACTTGAGAAATACGGCCGAGAAGACCCTGGCCGCCGATGTAGGTATAGGGGGCGAATTATACCTTGGGAAACATCGAAGGTTGGGCATCGGCATGGAGGGGGGCTTGCTCATCCCGTTTCTCAGCAGTATCTCTCTGGACCAGTACGACAATTCTGGGATTATGGTTGCAAATATCTATGTTGTCTATCGCCTGTGATAGGTGCCAACAGTTCTGCTATGTGCTGACTTCCTGATGAGAAGGCAGGGCAAGCAGAGTTTTAATTGCCAGATAGAGCGACACGACAAGGACTGCAGGAATTACGATGACAGCGGGCATAATCGCCCCTCCGGCTAGTCCAATGGCGATGATTTTTGCACTCAAAGCGGTCATGAGGATGCTCAAGAATACCAGATGGACTGAGCCGTAGATCAAACCTGAAGCAGTTCTCTTTTTCATCAGGGACCCCACGACAAATGATATCGGGAGAAACAGGCCGAGGTCAAAGCCCTGGACAATCATTGTGGTGTAGTGAGCAAGTTCGGCTGGGTATAGCCGGCCTGCGAGCAGGGGAGGAAGAATGACACTGAGCCACAACAGCGCAATAAGCATGGCATTGATTATCAAAAACGTACCGGCGAACTGGTTGGGAACAGTTGGTTTAAAAAAACTGCTCAAACGGGCGCTAAACAGACGCTGCAAGGAAAGGTAGAGCCCAAAGAAGGAAAGGCCAAGCAGGACAACATAGACAAGAAACAGGCTGTTGTATGTCGCCATCGCCAGATAAAGTATGTAGGTGACAAAAAAATAGGCAAAAACTCCTGTCTGTACCACCTGCGCGCGCAACGATCCGCGACGATTCCAGAGAAGGGTCACAAGAAGCAGCGGGACTGCGAGAAAGGCAGTGATGTAGTCTTGTGCAATGCCTTGGATAGCCACCTCAGCGCTCATATGACGGTAGATGCCAGACCCGAAGATCTCCACGGTTGCTCCCCGGACGGATTCATGCATGAAGCTCTCCCCGCCGGTGGAAGATGTAAAGCCTGTTATTGAGGCCACCAGTGCTGCAACCGCAGTCAGGATCGCAAGTACTGTTATTGTTCTTTCATGTTTCATGTATACTCACCTTTCTCTTTTGCTTTCGAAGTCAGGAAAAAAGGATCGAGAAAACTCGGTTGGTCCGTTTGAAAAGCTCCTCAAGCAGTACTCGAGGCTCTCCCTCTGCCCGTTTCGCCGTGATAACGGCCAGTTCTCCATGGAGAAAACTGTTTAGTATGAAACTGTTAGACCGGAGGTCTTCCTCAGTAACCTGCTCGTCAGTAACTGTACGAAGCCACTGGAAAAGCAGCTCTGCAGGCACATAGGTCAGCTGTTTCACCTCAGGCGGGGGAGTCCCTCCCAGCGGCTCCATCCAGATTAGACGATACCATGCCGGATGGGCAAAAGCAAACTTGATAAACACCTCTAGAATGTTTTTTTCCGGATTGACAGTGTAGCTGTTGCTCTGTTCGTGATAGACCGCGCCAGTCATAGCAATCAGACGGTGAAGTGCCTCACAAAGCGCATACCACAGCAACTGTTCATATGAAGAGAAATAGTTATAGACATTGGTATGGGCACATCCTACCCGTTTGGCTACCTGCCGAAGGTTTAAATCTCGAAGGCTGTGCCCGGACTGCAGCATCTCCAGTACAGCCCGAATGAAGGACACTCTCATCACTGAATCGGCAGTGTCAGCCATGTTTATCTCTCCCATTGGTCATAGAATGGAACACATCACCACTGGTAATAGTTACACGGTCATCCCAGGGTGTCAAGAAGACTCTAACAGCGGTTACGAAGTTGCAAAGAGTCGTCCCGTCCGCCAGATGAGGTAGATAATTTCAAACACGAAGGCTGCGCTATAGGCCGCGGCTGCGATGTAGACACCCGGTATATCGGTTACAGCGGAGGCAATGACAATCATAGACAGCAGGGAGACTGCATTGATCGAAACACCAGCGGTAATTGCCTTGGTCTGACGTTCTGATACCAGTATTCCTCGATAGAGTGACACCATGGCAGCTGCTCCGGGGAGAATGACCAGTACTCCCAAGGTGACCGGCAACAGATAGAGTAGCTGGCGGGGAACACCTGATATAGTGATGAACCAGAGATTTTTTAGGGGAGTCAGGTAGATTACCAGGTAGAACAACGTCAGAGACCCCACTACTTTTAGCACAAACGAACGAAGGAACTGCAGATCCCCGCGCTCCTTGTACTGGGCTATGATAATCTCCTGCAGAGACTGGGAGATGGAGGTATAGATAAAGGTATAGGCAAGCACAACAGGCCACAGAGCGAGAGAGTCGACCGGGTAGGCACCGCGGGAAATACCATAGTTTAGCAGGGGTCGGATTCCGAGTGTGATCAATGACGTCAGGCCCAGTGGGATATAAAAACGGATAACCTCTGAGAGGGGAAGATCATCAGAGCTCTCGTCAGCTTTAGGCATCTGCGATGTTACAATGTGGCGGGTGAAAGCCCAGGCGGCCACAGCGCCGACGGAAACGCCGACAGTCAGAGTGAGGCCTCCCAGAACTGCTCCCGGAATGGTGCGCTGCCATAACCCAATACCGAGTACTATCACGGCAGCCGTAATCCTCAGGTACATGACAATCGGTACCTGCTTGGCCTTTCCGTATCGAATCATGACCCCCTGCCAGAGACGACGGTAGCCGACGGCAGCTGTCCAAGGAATCATCGCCAGAAAACTGCGATAGGAGGGCTCTACCAGCTGCTCGGGGAGACCGAGAATACGCAGGGCTAGAAATTGGTATACTCCGGGAATTGCCAGCAGGAGATGGACACCTGTGCAGATGACTGCCAGACTGTGCATGACAGCCAGTATACGGCGGTACGATGTATAGGAATGGGAAATAGCCGTCCCGGCTGAGAGCATCTGCACTACCGGTCCCTCGATGAGCAGGGCAATTGCAAAAGCGTATCCAAAAGCGGCAAGTTCAATGGTAGGGTTTTGCAAGCGGGCAACCACGCTGGTTATCAGCGGCTGCTCTACTGCCATGACTATCCACATGACAGCCAGGGGGAACCAGAGGAAAAACAACTGTTTGTGTGTTATACGGTGGTGCAACTCATTCATTCCGAGTGATTATAGACGGATGGCAGCCCGGTTGCAATCGGTTTTCATCCTCCAATGGGTGTTTTTTCGGTAAGTTTCTTTTTCGCCCACATCAGGGTGATCAGTGCTGCTGTCCAATTGACAATCACCAGCCCCCACCAGACGCCCTTCTCCTCCATATCAAGGGCGAATGAGAGGAGTGAAAAAACAACCGCAGGGGCGGCGAGCTGGCGGTAGAACCCCATCCACATAACCATCATGGGGCGTTTAAGCCCCTGAAGCACAGAGTTAGAAAGAAACAGAATTATGTAGCTGTAAAAGGTGATACCCTGAATGAGAAGGTACTGATACCCGATAGAAACTACGTTTGAGTTGGTTGTAAACAGCTCAAGAATGCTTTTTCCAAATACCAGGACGGGAGTAAGCAGACAGAGCATAATAAACAGCCCGTAGCGTAGCGCAGTTTTGAAACTTTCATATACTCTGTCTATGCGTCCTGCGCCGTTGTTCTGGCCGACAAGTGCAGCAAGTGCTGTTGCCAGCCCGGTAGTGGGGACCAGTGCAATCTGCTCAATCCTGACAGCTGACCCGTAGGCAGCCACAACCGCTGTCCCATAGCGGGAAATAAAAAAGGTGATCACCAGCGTACCGGTTGCCATAATGAGAAAGTTGGACATTGCGGGAAATACCTGCCCGGCAATCTCCCGGTATCTAGGCAGATCGGGAAGCAGGTCCTGCCACCGTATGCCGGCGAACAAGTGATCCTTATACTCTTTTCGGATGATGATAAGGGTGCTTAGCAATTGGATGACAATGGTCGCCAGGGCTATGCCGGTCTCTGCAAGCGCAGGGATGAGCACAACACTGCCGACAGAGACCCCGAACATCAGCAGCGGATCAAGGGCGAGATTGAGAAAGAACCCCGCAATCAGTATATTCCGGTATGTCCTGGTGTTGCCCCGGGCTGTCAGGGCGGCGTTGAGCGTCATAGTGGTGGTAATGAACACACTGCCGCCCACAATAACCCGCCCATACCCCAGGGCTCTCGGCATAACGTCTGCCTCGGCCTCGAAGAGTGCAAACAACGGCTCAAGCCCTGCAAAGAGGATACCCGCCAGGATAACATGCAACAGAAGAGCGAACGAGATTCCGCGGAACAAGATAATCTGCGCCTCAGCCTCGTTTTTTGCTCCCAGGTTGTTCGAGATAAGGGCCCCGAGCCCAGTAGTAAACCCGATTCCCACTGAAAGGGCTATCTGGTACACAGGAAAGTTTAACGAGAGTGCGGCTAGCGATTCGGTGCTGTATTGACCTGCCCAGAAGGTATCAACGAGGTTGTAGAACGTGTTGAAGATTGTTCCCACTGCTGCAGGAATTGCAATACGACGCAGAAGTTGGGGAACAGAGCCAGAGGTGAGTGAACTGGTTTCCGGCTTATGCTGAGTTTTGGGGTGACTCATGACTATATGCTTCCTATGCTGCTCTACGGGTCACCGGAGCCCTTGCCTTAGAGCTGCCGTTTGAACTCGTAAAGGGCAGTTCCCTGCTCATTCCTGAATGTACAACTAAACTGCTGCCTGTCAATTGCTAAGTCGACGAACCCAAAGTGGTCATACGTTAAGAATGAGGAACCTGAAGTTATATAGGTAGGAGTTTTGTCGGGCTTCCCTCCCATAGCTCCAATAATGATATAATCAACGTCGTCGGCGATTATATGTTCCATCTGATGGTTATGTCCGCTGAAGACGAGATCGACTCCGCTTTCGTTGTAGAGCTCATGAAACTGGTCGATCATCTCCTGATTGTCATACCACGGCACGCCCTCGTACTCAGTGCTGGAGGCAAAATAGAAGGCATGACTCATGATGATGATCAGATCATCAGGGTCAATGGCTGCAAGCTGACTCTCCAGCCACTGCTGCTGTTTTTCTCCGTAGCTCTCGGTACCCCATTCAAGGTTGAGGGCTAACACATGCACCGTGTCACCGAAATCATATCGTCGATACAACCGGCTGGGACTGCTAGTCGACGGTAGGCTGTCAGGCGAAAAAAACTGTTTCCAATACTGTGCTCCTCCGAACCAGCTGTCGTGGTTTCCCATCAGATGGACTATAGGGATGCTCCCCGATTCCGGATAGATAAGCTGCCGATAGCGGGTGTACTCCTGGTCGCTGTTTCCCATTTCAACAGCATCACCAAGATGGAAGAGCACATCGTAGTCTTCCGGCTCCCGGCTGACATGCCCGACAATCCGCTCAAGAGCTAGCTCGCTGTTGGTTCCGGCCCCCACGTGAGAGTCCCCGGAAACAGCGAAACGAAGCTGATCCGGAGTGGCTGACCAAGAAAAAGCATGCACCTCATCTGTTCCCCGGATACGCCAGTACCAGGAGTCCTCTGGGGTAACTTTTTCAAGCATGAACACATGGGAGTGGACAGGCTGCGAGTCTGAGACTGAGTATACCAGGTTATCCGGTGATCTACCGTAGTCTACTGTTTCAGTAGAAGCTTCTGCGGTGAACCAGAGCACTGCCGGAAGAGGAAAACCCTGGTCTCCAGTCTGGTCAGTAATAGTGAGAAGCGGCTGTTTATCCGCTGGGGCGGCGTATGGGGTTAGGTACACATAGAAGCCGACAGGTATGGCTACTGCCAGAATTAAGGCAATTGCCTTACCAACCAAACAGAGCTTCTGCTGCTTCGGTTCCCGGTGCTGGATAGCTGTAGTGACGACTACGGCTGCAGCGATAAGCAGGCTCAGTACAGTGAGCGCTACAAACACCCACCGGTAGAGAGGGCTCCACTTAAACAGATGGAAACTTCGGCTGTCCCCGAGAACCCATAGGACCACGGCCGTAGGGAGCAGTCCCACCGCCAGAGAGGCCCAGACTGACAGGGCGCGAGATGGTTTCATGCTACTCGTCCCTGAAGAGTTCCATGACTTCATGGGGAGAGTTTGCAGATATAAGCAGACGCCTGAAAGCGCTGCTTTTGGTCGCACTTGCGATTTCGCTGAGGGCCTCGATGTGCGGTCCCGACTGGTCAGGCGGGGCGAGAATGAGAAAAAAGACATATGAGGGTTTACCGTCAAGAGACTGGCAGTCAGCTCCCTGGGGTAGTATGCCAATAGCCATAGTAAGGCGATCGACAGCATTAGTTTTTGCATGCGGAACAGCAATCCCGTCTTCCAATGCTGTGCTCATCAGATCTTCGCGTTCAATTACAGCCTGATAGGTAGCCTGTGGATCCTGGATCTTGCCGGCAGCCTTTAACAGGTCAATAAGTTCAGCAAATATGCCTTCCTTGGTCGAGGAGGTCAGTGGTACCTTGATTACATCTTCGCTAATTAAATCTATGAGAGCCATTACACGTTCCTCCCTTTATACATCTTCTTCTTCAAATAGATCCCACACTCTGTCCTCATCCTTCACCATGAGTACTGAGCAGGGGACGCTGCGCATCGCACGTTCTGTTTCATTGAGAAATTCATCCCGCCTGCTCCGGATTCTCGAGAGTTCCCCGATAACCAGCAGATCTATATCATGAGCCTTCACAATCTCTTTGAGTATGACATTGACAATCCCGCTTTTTTTTATCACGTGTGGATGCACCCCTTTTGAAAGGGCTATCGTCTCGAAGTGGCGAAGGTACTTGTCTGCATCCCCCTCAAGATCCCTCTGATACTCCATCTGCTCAGATTCAATAAAGATGTGGCTTTTCAGCAGATCGTTGAGAGCATGGGTGTTGATGACAAACGCACCGTAGAGGCTGCACTCCAGTCGTCGACTTAACAGTATGGCGTACTGGGATGCTGTCAGAGACTCCTCTGTGCCATCAATATAGACGAGAATTCTTTCAATCGGACCTTTCATCTCCTGCTCCTTATTGCTTGTGAGTATACCATGTCTCGAAGGTGGTGTACTCTACTTTTTTTGACTACGATCAGACTCTTCGGCAGCTTTCTTTTTCTCAATTCTGGATTTAACCCGCTTCATGAGAACGTACATATCCCGTTCATCTTCTTCTAGCCGATTGCGGATATAGGTAACAGACTCTTGGAGTTCGGGGATGGCAATTTTTTCTAAAGCATTGACTTTGCGAATAGTTTTCTTTACTTCCTGGGAGAGTCTGATGATGGAAACTTTCAGTTCAGCAAGCTGGCCCATCAATTCAAGAGCCGATCTGAAATCCTGAAGGCTCTGGTCCGCCCAGGGGCTGGTCCCGTCAGGGCTGTAGTAGGGTCCATGCTCGGCATATTCAGTGTGAACGACCGGTAGAGATACCCCCATCACCCGCCGGGCAGAGATGTTTATGTTCGTTTCCATGTAGACTGAGGAGGCTATCCCTGCTGTTTGCAGCTTTCCCATCTCCAGTACTGCCCGCTGAAGTGAATCGTAGGCTCCGGCCAGGGCAGCATCGGCCTGCTCCTGGAAATCAACAGCCTGGTCGACCAGCTTCAGCAGTTCCAGTACCAGGATATTTCGCTTCTGGTCAAGCAGTTCATAGCCCTGGCGGGCAAAGGCCAGCTGGTCTTTGAGGTTCATGAGGTTTGTCTTCGTGGGTGCAGGCATCGTCTTACTGGCCATAGACTCGTTCCTTACCGTCCGTAATAGGTGTCAATCTCTTCTTCAGTGAGCCTGGTGAGTTCTTCGGGAGGTAGAATACTCAGGCACTTCCAGCCGATTTCCAGGGTCTGCTCAATGCTGCGGTCCTCGTCAGTTCTCTGGTTGACAAACTTCTGCTCAAACTCGTTGCCGAACTCCATAAATTGTTTATCAAAGGAAGTCAGCTCTTCTTCACCGATGACCGAGGCCAGGTTGCGTACATCCTGAACATAACTGTAGGAGGCAAACAGCTGGCTTGCCAGGTGGGGGTGGTCAGAACGCGTCATGCCCTCCCCAATTCCATCCTTCATAAGTCGGGAAAGCGAGGGTAGGCCTGCAACCGGAGGATAGATTCCTCGGCTGTGCAGTTCCCTGTCGAACACAATCTGGCCTTCGGTGATGTAGCCTGTCAAGTCGGGAATCGGGTGTGATATATCGTCATTAGGCATGGTCAGAATGGGCAGCTGGGTAATTGACCCTGCATTGCCCCGGATCATTCCCGAGCGCTCGTAGAGTTCAGCCAGATCGGAGTACAAGTATCCCGGATATCCTTTTCGGGAGGGGATTTCTCCCCTGAGCGTTGATATCTCGCGTAGAGATTCGCAGTAATTTGCCATATCAGTCATGATAAACAGTACGTGTTTACCGAGGTCGTAGGCAAGATGTTCAGCTAGTGTCAGTGCTGTTCGGGGGGTGAGTGTGCGCTCTATCGAGGGGTCGTCTGCTAAAGAGAGAAACAGGGCCACATTCTCCAGTACTCCGCTTTGTTCGAAAGAACTGGTAAAAAACCGCGCAACATCGTGTTTGACCCCCATGGCAGCAAACACTACGGCAAAATCACTGCTGCCCCCTTTAATCTTCGCCTGCCTGGCAATTTGGGCGGCCAGTTGATTGTGCGGGAGCCCGTTTCCGGAGAATATCGGAAGTTTCTGGCCTCTGATAAGGGTATTGATCCCGTCGATGGCCGAAATGCCGGTCTGAATGAAGTCCCGAGGGTATTCCCGTTCGGTTGGATTAATCGGCAGACCATTTACATCCTTAGCTTCAGCTCCCACCGGTACTGGTCCGCCATCAATGGGGGCGCCTAGTCCGTTAAAGACTCGCCCGAGCATTCGTTCGGTGACCTCTACTGTGAGCGGCTCTCCTCGGAAGCGAATACGGGTATCAGGCAGCGTCAGCCCGCTTGTACCCTCGAAGACCTGTACAGCAACTGCCTCAGCTGAAGTCTCCAGCACTATACCGAGTCTCACATGGCCTGACGGGTCGACACATTCAACCAAATCCCGGTAGCCCACCGGGTGTGTTTTACGTATCATGACGATTGGGCCGTCGATGCTGTCGATGCCGATGTACTCCCTGCCAGCCAGCAGAGAGCGCTGCTGCGCATGGAGTTTATTAAGATTCGACATAAATGGCCTCCAGCTTGTCAATTGAACGTTCGAGTTTTCTCGCGAGCTTATCAAAGGAGCGCTGATCTTCATTTTCAATAGTAAATTTCATTTTCGAAACTTCCTGCAGCACCTTCATGCGCCGGAGGTTCAGCAGCGTAACCCCGCGTTTTATCGCCTCGGAACCTCTGCGGGCGTAGAGCAGAATGATTTCCATCATACGAAGCTGCTTTTCAACCGTTGAATACTGATCCACGGTATCAAAAGCGTTCTGCTGGAGAAAAGCGTTCTTGAACAGCGTACAGACCTCTATGACAAACCGCTGGCTGTCGGGCAGGGCGTCAGGTCCTACCAGTTTTATTACCTGCTGGAGTTTCACTTCCCGCTGGAGATAAGACATGATTTCTCGTCGGTTTTCAGTCCAGCTTTCACCGGAGTGCTGTTCCCACCAGGGCTGGACATCTTCCACATACTCTGAGTAGCTGTCGAGCCAGGAGATTGCCGGATAGTGGCGTGCATTTGCTAATTGGCGGTCCAGCCCCCAAAAGCACCTGACAAACCGCTTGGTGTGCTGGGTGACCGGTTCGGAAAAATCACCGCCGGGAGGGGAGACCGCTCCGATAATGGAGAGAGATCCTTCACTCCCGGAGAGGGTCTCCATATAACCGGCTCGCTCATAGAATTCAGCGATCCGGGTCGGCAGATAGGCAGGGAAACCTTCTTCGGCCGGCATTTCTTCCATCCGGCCGGAGAGTTCCCGAAGGGCTTCTGCCCAGCGGGAGGTCGAGTCGGCCATAATGGCCACATGATACCCCTGGTCACGATAGTATTCTGCCAGAGAGGCCCCGGTATAGATGCTCGCTTCTCTAGCTGATACAGGCATGTTCGAAGTATTTGCAATGAGAATAGTCCTCTCCATAAGACTGGTTCCTGTCCTCGGGTCGATAAGTTTGGGGAACTCGGTAAGTACATCAGTCATCTCATTGCCCCGTTCTCCGCATCCGATATAGACAATAATATCAGCATCGCACCATTTAGCTACAGCATGCTGGGTCATGGTCTTGCCTGTTCCAAACCCCCCGGGTATGGAGACGGCCCCGCCCTTGGCAAGCGGGAAGAGAGAGTCGATCACACGCTGCCCGGTGATGAGCGGAATATCAAGTTTGAGCCGGTTTCTTACCGGTCTGGGAGTTCGTATCGGCCAGTGCTGCAGCATGCTCACAGAGACTTTTTCTGCGCCGCTGTCTTGTGGCAGGAGGAGGGCAATCTGCTCTTCAACTGTATAGGAGCCTGCCGGAACTATCTTTTCAATGACGGCCTCTTGCCATGCATTGCCCTCCATCGGTGGAGGAATAAGGATGCGGTGCTCAATTCTTCCACTTTCCTGCACGACACCGAGGATTTCACCGGGGTGAACGGTATCTCCCTCCTGTTTGTGGGGTGTAAATTCCCAGCGTTTTTCCCGGGAGATGGGGGCAGCGTTGATGCCTCGCTGAATCCGATTTCCGGAGAGTTCGGCAATATGTTCGAGGGGGCGTTGAATTCCGTCGTATATCGTTCCGATTAACCCGGGTCCCAGTTCGACCGAGAGCGGCAGTCCTGAACCGTATACGGCATCGCCTGGGGCTACCCCGGTGGTATCCTCATAGACTTGAATCACCGCTCTTCCTCTGCCGATTTTGATTACTTCCCCGATAAGACGATACTCAGAGACTCGCACGAGTTCCATCATTTGCGCATCTGTGATGCCTTCAGCTTCAATAACCGGTCCATTTACTCGCAGTACCCGTCCAACTAGTCGTTCCTGCATGTGTTAAGCCCCCTCCGTCCTAGATTCATCGAAGAGCTGAGAATAGATCAGGTGGCGGATTTCCGACTGGTAGCGACGCATACGGTCCGGGATCTGATTACTGAAGGCAACACTCCCGTCAGGGGAGGTAAGCACCACGCCCTGGGCTGAAAGCGGCTGGTTTGTACTCTGTTTCAGCGAAATATGTCTTCCCGAAATGTCCTCGACTTGCCGCTGGACGTCGGTAAGCAACGATTGGGTAATGAGTTCTCGCTCCCGGGCCGAGGCATTGACTTCAGCTTCTTCAGTGCGGATTCCGATGGCAGCTTCAGTAAGCAGATCCTGAAGGACTTGCAGATACTCCTTGCTCTCAAGCATCTTTTCAATGGTACGGGAGGCTTGCTGCAGTATCTGGTTTGAAAGACGCTCCTGCAGAAGCAGCTTTCTGCGTCGTAACTCAATCTCTCTTCGAGAACGGGCAGCAGAGAGCACCTCCTCTGCGCGTTTTTTTGCCTCCCGTTCAGCTTCTTCGAGCTCTCGCTGTTTCTGCTTGGTAAAGGCCGCTTTGCGCTGGGCGGCGGATTGTTCGGCCTGAGTAATGAGACGTTCGGCTTCTGAGCGGGCCTCGTTGAGTATGCCCTCAACTACAGCTGATCCATCGCCGTGTTCGCTGGTTGTTGTCTGTTTATCATGCTCTTTCATACGTTCTGCCTTATACATGTATGCCGATAGCCTGGTTTACCATGTCCCGAAGTCCCGGCTTGTCAGGATCGCGGCCGTTACGGTCGGGAATTTCCACGATGAGAGGGAACTCATGAGCAAATAGATATCTGTTCACCCGTGCGCGGATCATATCGGCACACGGCTCTGTAATGATGATGATCCCGATGTCGTGCTGTGAAATGGCCTCATCGAAGGAAGCAGCCGCTTCATCCTGGGATGAAACACGCTGGCCTTTAACCCCGACCATTCCGAAACCAAGAACGGTATCCTCATCGCCGATGACGTAGTATCTCAAAACTTCCCCAAAATCATCAGGGCTGAGATGAAGCCGAATATGACTATACCTTCAGCCATGGCAACAAAAATGAGTGCCTGCCCACCGACCTCAGGTCGTTCGCTCATGGCCCCCATGGCTGCAGAGCCGACTTTTGATATTGCCATTCCTGCTCCGATTGCCCCGAAGCCAAAAGCCGCGGCTGCGGCAAGCATGCCCCACTTCTGTCGTTGCGCATCCTCCTCAGTCAATTGGGAGGCTGCAGGAGCAACTTCCTCGCCCTCCTGGCTCTGAGCATTGACCGGCAGGGTAACAAAAAGACTCATCACTGCCATGAGAACGCCGATGATGAGAAAACTGTAGCTGGTGCGGCGTTTGAACGCCTTCTGCTGTTGGTTCATTGTCTGTATACCTCCAAAACCAAAATTGTCTGTTGCCTTTATACCTCAGCTCTGCGCAGTGACACAGGGCGATATACTCGTCCCGACCCGCAGAAGTATTTTGTGAAAAATTCATAGTAATGCAATCGCAGCGACTGGACACCGGCCGAGAGACCTTCTAGTACGATTACTATCGCATTACCAAGGATCATCACAGCAACGGCTCCCACTTGCGAGCCGGTAGTCTCGGCGATCTGAAAAAATGCTGTCATCAGGCTCACGTGAGCTATACCGAGGCCTGCTATTCGCATGAACGACAGGGTGTTTGAAAGATAGCCGGTAACCAGTTCAAGCAGCTCAACAATCCAGTCGGTCAGGGCGTGACCCACCGCGCTGGGAGATACTGTTGGTTGTTTGCCTGGCTCAGCAGAACGTTTAGCAGCGATAAAAGAGGCCGGGCCCTTCAACGCAAAGAGGAGAAGCGGGAGACCGACAGCAGGAAACAGGGTAGAACCAGGCGGGAGTTGTTCGTACCCGCTGGAAACAAAAAAGAAACCTGCCCAGACGCCTCCGGCGTAGAACCAGCCGCCGAGCAACCCGCCAGTGTCGAAAAACAGATGTATCCACTGGCGGGAGCGGATTCGATTGACACAGTTGAGGATGATTCCCAGCGCAATAACAGCAACCCCGAAGCGAATTGTTATTCCGAGGATATCGTAGATACTGTTGGCATAGGAGGGCCCGCCGGCGCCCCCGTGACCTGAGACGATTGAGTGATAGTCAAACCAGAGGGGAGGGAACCATTGATAACCAAAATAGGAGCCGAACAACACGCCCATGACGACAGCTGAAGCGCCGCACCAGATAATGAGACTCGCTAGTTTGGCAGGGGTGTCATGCGCAAGTTCCTGCTGAGAGCGGGATGTTCTTCTCCACAACAGCACCAGAAAACCAACGAGGGAGAGAACCACTCCGTGCCCGGCATCCCCGAACATGAGGCCGAACATAATCAGATAGGTGACAGCAACCAGCGGCGTCGGATCGATAGTACCGTACTGAGGCAGGGAATAATTTTCCACAAGCCATTGGAAGGGAGAGAGCAGCTTTGAATGGGTCAGTTGCACCGGCACACTCTCCGGTTTGATGGTGCGATCCTCTTCAGGAGTTGCCCACTGGATATATGAGCGCCCATCGGTGGTCTCCCGGAGACATTTCTCGACAGCTTCCACGCGGCGGGCCGGAATCCAGCCGGTAACCAGCACTGTCCGGGCTGTATGAGCATAATGCGACTGGATACTCTGGATACGTTCACTGATAATCAAATGTTTCCAGGTCGTCAGCAGTTCGTCCTTCTGCTGAGTGATAAGCTGCTGGGCCTTGTCTGCCAGTTCTTTCTGCCGACGTTTGGCCTCATACATCCGGGTCGTAAAGTCCTCGAGTAACTGCGACTTCTTACCGCGAAGCTCCTGCGGGATATCAATGGTTTTCCACTGCATCCGGTCAAGAATCGAGCCAACCTTATCGGCATCCCGCTGCATATACATAATCAGAAGCTGGACTTCTTCGGCCTGTTCATCAACTGGGTATAGATACACCGGGAGCCCCGAGAGCGCTTGCTTCAACGAAGAGAGCCGGGAGCGTCCCACAACGCCGGCCCTTATAGCAGCATATGAGCCGGAAGGTGATATCTCAGTGATTTCGGGAAACAGACGGATCTGCTCCTGAAGTTCAGCTGTGCGGTGCAGTTCCTGTTGTACAGACTGCTGTTCGTCTCTGACAGCCTGGACAGCTGCCCCCAACTTGTCCAGCCGTGCATCAATCGCATCAAGATCCACCGGCTCTACATGTTCTGCGTCCAGATCGCCTTCATCGGGAAGGTTGATATCAGCGGTGCGAAGAAACATTTCGATCCGTTGGCGGGTCTCAATCAGCCGTTGAGTTGATGCCTCATCCTTCTCGGTGGCAAGGGTGCTCGTTAGATCCTCGGAGAGCTCACGCATGTCCACAAAGTCAATGACGCCGAGGTTGAGGAGTTTTTTTGTAAGGGCTGGAGCATCCTCCTGAAGCACCAAGGCATTAAGTCTTCGCATTCGCTGGGGAAAGATCATGCTTGGTATACCTCCTTGCGCTGCAATCCATAGTAGGTGGCATGCATTAACGAACGTACTGTCTCTATATCACGTTTCTTAAAGATGAGAAAGGCTATCAGGGTGGCAATGGTGAAGGGGTCAGCCCGCATGAGCCTCCTTGCCTGTTCTTCCTGTTCAGCGGCTAGATTTCTCTCCATTGCTGTCAGTTCCCGGAGCGTGGCTTTTTGTCGGCTTGCTTCGGCTGCCTCCCCGCTTTGTTGTACCTGCTGCTGCGTGAGAGCCTCAATATCGACGAGTAACTGTAATACGGCTCGACGGGCTTCAGAGGAGGACGGTTCCCGGCGTCTGGAGCCCTCTTCCCGCTCTGGGCGCCTTTGCTGTCTGCTGGACAGGGCCCGGGCAACTTGCTCTATTGAGGTCTTTTTCCCCTTGGGAATGAGGATTCGTTCAAGCTGCTCTGCGATCATACCCATGCTGTTTTGCTCCTGGAGAAGCGTATGGATTTGCTCAGGATGACGAATCATCCTGCCGACATTTTTATTGTCAGTCTGTTTGTCCGTCATACCCGAGAGTATGGTTTGATCTTCTTTAGGCAGGTGTCTCTCTGCCTTTCGAAGCTGGAGGTAATAGGCTGAGTCGATAGCCAGTTCAACATAATAGAGGTGCTTGCTTTCAGGCACCTCCTGTAATTCCTCTTTCAAGTGGGGAATGAGCTCGTTTTTGCGGTCGCTGCTGACAAATGCTGCCCGCTCGAGGAGTACAAGCAGCTCTGATAGGTCCTGTGCGTTGATTATCTGCTGGGGGGTTACCCCTTGCCAGCTTGTTCCTTCCGGGATATAGCCGATAAAATCACCGATAGAGCGCCCCCGGATGCACTGATCAAACCAGAGCCGGATTGATGAAAGAAGAAGTTTACTGTCTATTTCAAAGGCAAAGGCCCTGATAACAGGCTGCAGTTTGTCGGGACTGTGTTTTCTTACGTTAGCAAACATGCTGCGATGATGAAGGATTAATTCGAGCTCTACCATATTGGTATCCCCGGTTTCCGTATACACCTCCGCGAGATGCCCGTAGGGGGTTTCACGCAGGAGGTAGAGCAACTCGGGTATGGTCGCCGCTCGGTCCATGGCCTCAATTTGTCTGTCGGTGAGCAGACGGCTTATCATGCCGTGCAGGCGGGCGTTGAAATAGGTATAGTCTATCGACCTGTTCATGATACGTCACTCCGGGATTACTGCAGGTCAGGCTTGGTCAGAAGATCCACCACTTGCTGCACAACAGTATCGTAGTACTCTTGGGTTATGCCGAGCTCCTCCAGCAGCCCGGCATGGTCTGAGGGAGGAGGGGACAGCTGTTCATTGGCAGCCTGCTTTTGAGCTTTCTGAACTTCTTCTGATATCCTGTCACGAACAGTTTGTCTAAGCTGCTCTTTTTCCTGCTGAATTTCACGGTCGCTTGCCCTGGAAATTTCAGCGGCCTTTTGCTTTGCCTCTTTGACAGTCTGTTCAGCCTGCTTTTCAGCCTGAAGGATAGATTCGATAACCTCTTTCATTACTTCCCTCGCTTAAGCACTCTCACGATACTGATATGTCTCTCATCGTACATGATTTTATCCATAACCGCAAACGTCTGAAGGTAAAACAGGCTCTTTCCCATGGTCTTCCTCAAGGCAGTTTCCTGGGGGCTTTATTGACAATCCATCTGCTGACCACTACTGTCAGGGTTGGAATAGTATGTATATTCATATATGTATGGGTACTACGGCAGCCGGGCTGCCTATCGGGAGGAAATATGCTGGAACTCAATGATGGAACATGTGTCTGCGGAACCGTGAAGGTTGGCGAACGCGGCCAGATCGTGATTCCAAAGGAAGCAAGGGATTACTTTGGAATCAAACCGGGAGATTCGCTGGTTGTCTTCGGGAATAAAAAAAAGGGTTTGTCGATCTTTAAGGCGGAAACACTCAAAGATTTTGCCGAATTTCTGATCAATAGCGAGGATGATGAGCAGTGACTTGGGGCATTGCATCAAGGAAAGCTTCTTTCTTGTATCTTGAATGTGCGGTTACGATCATGTTAATCAAATTCTGTAAAATTCTTTTAACCTTGAAATAACTCCGTGTAGGGATTGTGTTCTTATACCAAGGGATTTCAGGTTTATTCCAGTATCGGAAACAATTCCATCGGTGAATTGTCTGAGGTCTTCTTGTATTTCCTTCGGAAAGCTTATTGAATGATTTTCAGGGAGAAGTTGAAATAGTCTGAAAACATCGTTCCTGTGCTTTCTGATAACTTTGGAATCAATAGTATTACCTAATGTTTTTCTTTCGATTAGATCAAGCCATGCCTTTGCTTTCAAAGGTATAAGAACCTCCGGACCGATAACAGGCAAATTCTCTATAACCTTTATGTTTTGATAAATAAGGTGATAATAAGCTGAATCAAGAAGGATTGCCGATAAACTGGAAATATCTTCTTCAACAGGAATCGGTGTAAGTTGTGAATTCTTTGCCGAAGTTTCAAGAGAATCCGGAATCCTGGAAAAGAGTTCAAGCATATAGGGAAAGCTCTTATTCTGAGGAGAATGGAATCGGTAAAAAAGCTTTTTCCCTGTGCTTTTCTGGCGGCTGGAGTATTCACCATTTTCAACGAATTCCCAGAATTTTTGTACGAAATCGAAATCGAGAGTTTCAATACACAGGACTATATCAAGATCCTTTGTTGCCCTGAAAGCCGCACCAGCTTCTTCCATCACAATACTTGAAGCGGTACCGCCTATGAGTACATAACGGTCTTCAAACCCTTTGAAGTGATCTCTAAAAACATCAATTCCTTTTACCATTGTATATCCTTAATTAAATCTTCAAGTGCTTCTTCAATTCGCTCATCATCAGAATTCTTAAATTCAAGATAGACCGAAAGCGGATCGGCAATTCCGTTCATAGATAAAATTCGGGGATCATATGACCATTTCTGAATGATCATCTCTTTATTAAAATACTCTTCCAGCGCATTCGTTTGAATCATAGTATTCTTCGCTCTATTTAATACGGCGAAAGTAGGTATGCTTGGTTCATTTATCATGGAATAGCGAGAGAGGGCTGATTCTCCTGCTATGATCAGATCGTTATTGTTCTGATATGCAACAGTTTCCGATGAAGTAACTGGAGATTTTAAAAGAGGAAGGGAGCTTTCCCAAAGGCTTTGTCCGTGTGAATAATACTCCAGTTTTTTTTCTTTACCAATTGTTCTAACGGATGCAATATTATGAAGTTCCAATTCACTGAAAGCTCTGCCAATCGACATATTGGACATACCTATATCCTCGGACATCCTGGAAGGCGATTTTGTTATCCAGCTTTTTTCATATAGTTTACCTAGTATCAGTAACTGGGCGGATGGGCTGAGCTTTCCAGCCTTTTTCTTTTCCGGGGGAAAAATTTCTTTAAGATCTATTCCTATAAACGGCAGATAAAGCTGTCTTTTCGGTATAATAAAAGGAATTTTTGCCTGAATCAGTCTTGTTCTATCTGTTGAGGACAGAGTGTTTTTTGAGTATATAATTCCCCCGGTCCAGTACTGTGTTAGCATTTTATAATGTTTGGAAATGACAGCCGGAGTGTTCCTGTTCTCCCGGTTTTCGGTGAAAATAAGATGATCAGAAGCTGACAAACGGATTACATAGAAGGAGTATTGTTCCCTAAGCAGGAGCGGAAGATTCTCTTTGTCCTTCCAATCCCAGATTTTGACTTTGAAACCTAAGGTTTTCTCTATATATGAGGCTATAGTTTTCATATATTGATTCTGGTTGTTTAACATTGTATATGAATGATAACATTGTATATGTTATTATTCAAGTAGGTTGTTATTAAGTCACTTATTCCCTTGCTTTTCTGGTCTTTTGCTTTCTGCTTCTTCGCCACAGGTGTCCCTCGAATATTTTAGCGATAGAAGAATAATAGCGGAATATTGATGGTCTTGAAAGAATCAATCTGTGGCGTTGAACAAATACCCTGGTATATGCACCATACTTCGCATGAATGTATGAAGCCTGGTCAATTGGCGTCCAACACATCCAGTAGGGTCGGAAAATGTTCACTGGAAACACTCCGTATCTTTTTTTGCCATCCTTTCGGAAGTTCAGCAAACAATTTTTGTATATATACTCTCCTATCCCTTTTTTTTAGGAGAAACTCGCCTATAGTTCGAGCCGTGTAAGCATCTTTCATACGCTTTGTATTATCTTTTCTGCGCGGTAGTATCAATAATTTTAATAGAACGAAGACTTCTGGCTCAGGCACCCGAATATTGTAACCATGATATGAAATGCACATGCTTCGCTCATAGGCGAGTGAAAGGAAACGAAGAGGTTGCGCACTTATACCAAGGTTTGGAATAGCAATTGCCCGCCCTGTGCCTCGACCATGCTCAGGAATCAAGAATTCTACTTCTAAGTCCGGGTGAACATATTTACAAAAGCCTCCTTGGGGAGACCATTCATTTTCAAAACCCAGCTCCCAATAAGCACGATGTCTCGAAGTACATCGCCCGCATTCAGTTTACCAATGATTTTTAGAAACAGACTCTCACCGTTTTCCACGAAGACCTCTTTCAACATCTTTTAAGTTTTTATCCACCTGTTGCAGCTTATTCTCCAACTCTCTTCGTTTATCGATTTTTTCCGTGAGCTCCTGTGCAGCTTCTGAATCCACGGGACCAACGTAGTCGAACTTGATTTTATCGGCTTCGCGGTACGCGAGATAGATATATTCACGATTCCATCTCTTTTTACAGGAAATTGAACCCTTGGGAAGACTGGATATCTGACGCTGGTATTTTTCTTTTAGATTGATGAGTCTCTTTCTTTCTTCCTCAAGAATATCAAAAACCATTGCCATCGTTTTCCTCCTTGCCTAACAAATTAATATATTACTTAGATGTTAGGCAAGGTTATTGTAGTGTTTCATGTCTAAAACCTGTTTATTTTTGTGAAAACTTGGACAATG